>JBQCDS010000547.1:0-3911 GCA_051961035.1 Trinickia sp.
ATATAAACACTATAGTGAATTTTTACATTATTTATTTTATAGTACCACCCTCCTCTTGCGCTCTTTGGGTCGCCGGCGGGGTGGCGTGCGCGAACCGCTGTCCTTAGCCCGCGCCGGCGACCGAATCGCCGACGTTCGCGCCGAACGCACGCTCGCGCAGCACGGCCAGTTGATCGCGCGTGGCGGCCGCCTTTTCGAATTCGAGGTTCTTGGCGTGCTCCATCATCTGCTTCTCGAGCCGCTTGATTTCCTTGGCGAGATCCTTCTCCGACATGTCCTCGAACTTCGCGCGCTGCTGCATTTCCTTGAGTTCGGCGCGCGCCTCGTCGGCGTTGTAAACACCGTCGATGATGTCCTTGACCTTTTTGACGACACCGCGCGGCGTGATGCCCATTTTCTCGTTGTGAGCGATCTGCTTGGCGCGCCGCCGCTCGGTTTCGCCGATCGCTCGACGCATCGAATCGGTCATGTTGTCGGCGTAGAGAATCGCCGTGCCGTTCACGTTTCGCGCCGCGCGGCCGATCGTTTGAATCAACGAGCGTTCGGCGCGCAAAAAGCCTTCCTTGTCCGCATCGAGAATCGCCACGAGCGACACTTCGGGGATGTCCAGCCCCTCGCGCAGCAAGTTGATGCCGACGAGCACATCGAACGCACCCAGCCGCAAATCGCGAATGATTTCGACGCGCTCGACGGTGTCGATATCGCTGTGCAGATAGCGCACCTTGACGCCGTGATCCGCGAGGAACTCCGTGAGCTGTTCGGCCATGCGCTTGGTGAGCACGGTCACCAACACGCGCTCGTTCACCGCCACCCGCGCATTGATCTCGCTCAGCACATCATCCACCTGCGTGCGCGCGGGCCGCACTTGAACAGCCGGATCGACGAGCCCCGTCGGCCGCACCACTTGCTCCACGACCTGCCCTGTCTTTTTCTTTTCGTAATCGGCCGGTGTGGCCGATACGAACACGGCCTGACGCATCTTGCGTTCGAATTCGGGGAATTTGAGCGGCCGGTTATCGAGCGCCGAGGGCAGCCGAAAACCGTACTGCACGAGGTTTTCCTTGCGCGAACGGTCGCCGTTGTACATCGCGTTGAGCTGCCCGATCAGCACATGCGACTCGTCGAGCAGCATCAGCGCGTCCCCCGGCAAGTAATCGACGAGCGTCGGCGGCGGCTCGCCCGGCGCCGCGCCGGAAAAATGCCGCGTGTAATTTTCGATGCCCTTGCAAAAGCCGAGTTCCTGGAGCATTTCGAGGTCGAAACGCGTGCGTTGCTCGAGGCGTTGCGCTTCGACAAGCTTGCCTTCGGCGTAAAAGAATTCGAGGCGCTCGCGCAACTCGTCCTTGATCGTTTCCACGGCGCGCATGACGGTTTCGCGCGGCGTGACGTAGTGCGAGGACGGATAAACCGTAAAGCGCGGAATCTTTTGCCGCACGCGCCCCGTCAGTGGATCGAACAATTGCAGCGATTCCACTTCGTCGTCGAACAGCTCGATGCGCACCGCCATTTCCGCATGTTCGGCCGGGAAAACGTCGATCGTATCGCCGCGCACGCGAAACGCGCCCCGCTGGAAATCGGCTTCGTTCCGGTTGTATTGCATGGCGATCAAGCGTGCGATGACGTCACGCTGGCCGATCTTGTCGCCGGTGCGCAGCGTCAAGATCATTTGGTGATATTCGCTCGGATTGCCGATACCGTAGATGGCCGATACCGTCGCCACGATCACCACATCGCGTCGCTCCATCAAGCTCTTGGTGGCCGATAAGCGCATTTGCTCGATGTGCTCGTTGATCGAGGAATCTTTCTCGATGAACAAATCGCGTTGCGGCACGTACGCTTCCGGCTGGTAGTAGTCGTAGTAGGAAACGAAGTACTCCACGGCGTTACGCGGGAAAAACTCGCGAAACTCCGAATAAAGCTGCGCGGCGAGCGTCTTGTTCGGCGCAAACACGATGGCGGGCCGGCCCATCCGGGCGATCACGTTCGCCATCGTGAACGTCTTGCCCGAGCCCGTCACGCCGAGTAGCGTCTGGTACGACAGGCCGTCTTCGATACCCTCCACGAGTTGCGCGATGGCGTTCGGCTGATCGCCCGCGGGCGGATAGGGCTGATACAGGTGAAACGGCGAGCCTTCGAACTCGACGAACTTCGATTCGTCGAGCGCTTCGGCGCCATGGTGCTGGGCTTCGGACATGGAAAGGGCGCTTCCTTCGCCGATAAAACGGCTATTTTAGCGTTTTGCGAGTGCGCGAGCAGCGCACCGTCGCGTAGGCGATGAACTTTGCCGCCGCCGGCAAATCCGCAAAAAAACGCACGACCGTTCATGCAACTTCCGTCTATCAGGAGCAACAGCGTGCGAACTCGGGGGCGGGATTCGTTACAATCACGTATCCCGCGCTCGCCGCGCGAGCCTATCGGTGCACGTTGGCTCGCTCGGCGCCGGCGCATGCCGTTCCTGCCAGTTTCTAGTCCCTACTACCGCCGAAACACACCATGTCCCTGTTCTCCGCTGTCGAACTCGCTCCCCGCGACCCGATCCTCGGTCTCAACGAGGCCTTCAACGCCGATACGCGCCCGACCAAGGTCAACCTTGGCGTTGGCGTCTATACGAACGAGGAAGGCAAGATCCCGCTGCTGCGCGCGGTTCGCGAAGCGGAAAAAGCACGCGTCGATCAAGCACTGTCGCGCGGCTATCTGCCCATCGAAGGGATCGCCGCCTACGATGCCGCCGTGCAAAAACTGCTGCTCGGCGAAACTTCGCCGCTGATCGCCGCGGGGCGCGTCGTGACGGCACAAGCGCTCGGCGGTACGGGCGCGTTGAAGATCGGCGCCGATTTCCTCAAGCGCGTGAACCCCAACGCAAAAGTCGCCATCAGCGACCCGAGCTGGGAAAACCACCGCGCGCTGTTCGAAAGCGCCGGCTTCGAAGTGGTGGCCTACCCGTACTACGATGCGCAGACGCATGGCGTCAATTTCGAGGCGATGCTCGGCGCGCTCAGCAGCTACCCGGCGGGTACGATCATCGTGCTGCATGCCTGCTGCCATAACCCGACCGGCGTCGATCTGAGCGAAGCGCAGTGGAAGCAGATCGCCGAAGTGGTGAAGGCGCGCAACCTCGTGCCGTTCCTCGACATCGCCTATCAAGGCTTCGGCGACGGCATCGACGCCGATGCCGCGGCCGTGCGCCTGTTCGCCGCCGCGGAGCTGAACGTGTTCGTGTCGTCGTCCTTCTCGAAGTCGTTCTCGCTTTACGGCGAGCGCGTGGGCGCCCTGTCGATCATCACCGACAGCAAGGAGGAAGCCGCGCGCGTGCTATCGCAATTGAAGCGCGTAATCCGTACGAACTACTCGAACCCGCCGACGCACGGCGGCGCGATCGTCGCCACGGTGCTTGGCACGCCGGCTCTGCGCGCGATGTGGGAGACCGAGCTCGCCGAAATGCGCGACCGCATTCGCGCCATGCGCGGCGGCCTCGTCGCGCGCCTGAAAAGCGCGGGCGTGGCTCGCGATTTCAGCTTTGTCAATGAACAGCGTGGCATGTTCTCGTACTCGGGATTGACGTCCGCGCAAGTAGACCGCCTGCGCGAAGAGTTCGCAATTTACGCTGTCGGTACGGGCCGCATCTGCGTGGCCGCGCTGAACATGCGCAACATCGACGTGGTGGCAAATGCCGTCGCGCATGTGCTGAAGTAATGTAACGTCCACGCGTGCCGCGCCGACGCGTATGACGTGTGCGACGCGCGGTTCGCGGTTCGCGGTTCGCGGTTCGCGGTTCGCGGCTCGACGCTCGACATGAATGGCGCCCTCTCGGGGGCGCTATTTTTTTGCGCCCTCTCGCCGCTTAGCTTTTCGTTGACGGCTTAGCGTCTCAGCGCGCTGGCACCGGCGCCACGGCATCGGCAGTCATATTT
>JBQCDS010000548.1:0-3014 GCA_051961035.1 Trinickia sp.
GAAAGCCAGCAGATAGAGTTCGAGGTCGCCGAGATTTTGTCGTACGTAATTGTCGAGATTGCGGAGCGCGACTGCGGAAAATGCGGAAGCCAAGCATCGTGCGGCGCGCGAGCTATCCGGGGCTCCATTGCCCACGTCCCTCCGGGCATTCCGACCTAGACTGGAGTTGATTCGCTCGCCTGATTCGGCGTCCGCAATCGCCACGGACGGCGCAAAGGTAGACGCCCAAACGCCCGCGCGCCGATCCTGCCCGCGTCTGAACGGAGGAGGTCAATGCCATGGCCGAGAACTGGAAGGTTGCCGGTACGTATTTCGAGAGCTGCAATTGCTATGCACCCTGCAGTTGCGTGTGTCTTAGTCCGCCGTCGGAAGAAGACTGCGCGGTGATGATTGGTTGGCACATCGATCAAGGCGAGTTTGCCGGGGAGACCTTGGACGGACTGAACATCGCCATGTTTGCCTATTCGCCGGGGCACATGCTGCAAAACAAGTGGAAGGTGGCGCTGTACCTCGACGAACGTGGCACGCCGAAGCAGCAAGAGGCGTTGGGCAAAATCTTTTCCGGTCAGGCCGGCGGGCCGCTTTCCGCGTTAGGCCCGATGATCGGGGAAGTGATGGGCGTCAAGCCGGCCGCGATCGACTACCGCCTCGACGGGAAGCGCCGCAGCCTTCGGATACCGGATGTCGCCGACATTGAAATCGAAGCGTTGTCAGGCCAGGACGGAGGCGACGTCACGCTCAGCAATCAGCCGTTTACCCCCGTGCCAGGTTTCGCTGCGGTGATCGGGAAATCGACGCGCTTTCACTTCAGCGATCATGGTTTTTCCAGAGAGATTTCGGAGCGAAACGGTTTCTACTCTCCGTTCGCCTACCATGGCTGAGCGCCGCTTGACGGCTGGCTTCATGACGCGCCGGCTGCGGGCGCGGGACGGCATCGTTGTTCTGTCGGCGCTCGCAGCCGCCACGACGCTCGCCTGGGCTTACGTGCTGTATATGAACTGGGGCATGGAGCACATGGATGCGGGAGCGGCCATGGTCATCATGCCGCGCATGACGGATTGGGGCGCCATCGATCTGCTGCTGGTACTGGCGATGTGGGCCGCCATGATGGCCGCCATGATGCTTCCGTCGATCGTGCCGATGATCCTCGGCTTTGCGTTCCTAAGCCGCCAGCGACGTACACAACAGCTGCCCTATGCTCGCGCGAGCGTGTTTGTGTTGGGCTACCTCGTCGTGTGGTCCGGTTTCAGCGTCTTGGCGACGCTCGCGCAGTGGGGCCTACTGACGGCTCGTCTCGTGACGCCGATGATGGTGAGCGCAACGCCGTTGCTGGCCGGCGCCTGTCTAGTCGTTGCCGGCCTGTTTCAGTTCACGCCTTTAAAACGCAAGTGCCTGAGCAAGTGCGGTTCGCCGCTCGGCTTTCTTTTGACGGAATGGCGCGAGGGCAACCGGGGCGCCTGGATCATGGGATTGCGCCATGGCGCCTATTGCGTTGGCTGTTGCTGGGCGCTCATGGCGCTGCTCTTTGTGTTTGGCGTCATGAACGTGCTTTGGATCGCGGCGCTGTCGATCTATGTCTTGCTTGAAAAAATGCTGCCGCGAGCGCGATGGCTTACGCTAGGGCAGGGCTTCGTGCTCGTCGCTTGGGGCCTTACCGTTGCGACAACGGGGTGAGCCCGCCGCACGATTAGCCGGTTGACGGCCCGGTTCGATGCCTGCGCTGCCGCGCTTGCTTTCCGGCTTCTCCGGCGCGAGTCGTTGGCGGCTCTAAAAGATCGATCGCTCGGAATAGGTCGTCAGCCATTCCAAAGCTTGCGTGCCGGCGAGCGAGTTACCGTTCGCATCGAGCCCGGGCGACCAGACGCAAACGGCCATTTCCCCTGGAAGAACGGCGATGACACCGCCACCGACGCCGCTTTTGGCCGGCAGCCCCACGCGATAGACGAAGTCGCCCGCTGCGTCGTAAGTGCCGCAAGTGAGCATGAGTGCCGACAAGCGCTTGGCGGAGCTCGAATCGAGAATGCGCTCCTGCGTCGCGGGTGAGACGCCGCCGTTGGCGAGGAACAGCGCGGCACGCGCGAGTTCGACGCAATTCATCTCGATGGCGCATTGACGGCAATAGGCATCGACGACTGCCTCGGGCGGCATCTCCAAGTTGCCGAAACTGGCGATGAAGTGTGCCATTGCGCGGTTGCGGTGGGCATGTTGCAGCTCCGACTGCGCGACACGCGAGTTGTAATCGATGTCAGGCGCGCCGGACAGACGTCGCATGAACTGCACGAGTGCGGTTTCGGCTCCGACGAAGCGACGGCACAAGACATCGGTGACAACGAGCGCACCCGCATTGATGAACGGATTGCGCGGCAGGCCGCGTTCGGTTTCGAGTTGAACGAGGGAGTTGAACGCCGTGCCGGACGGTTCGCGTCCGACGCGCGTCCATAGTTCGTCGCCTAGCAATTGAAAGGCGAGCGTGCAGGCGAAGAGCTTCGAGATGCTCTGTATAGAGAAGCGCTCCTGCGCGTCGCCGACGGTGAGCACTTCGCCGCTCAAGGTTACGAGGGCCATCCCGAAGCGCTCTGCGGGCACATTGGCGAGTTCGGGAATGTAGTTGGCGACGCGGCCTTTCGTTCGCCAAGGTTCGATGTCGCGATAGATTTGCTCAAGAATGAGCGGGTAGTTCGGTTGCTGGTTCATTGGACGTTGTCGTAGGCCGATGGGCGCGCGAGACGCTGCCCGCGGCATCGGGAGCAATACGATATGCGATGCGCGCGGAGCCCGTATGGAACCCGCAAGCGCTCGGTGCCGTCAAGGGCCCGTGTGTGTTGCGGTGTGGCTGTCGTGCTGTTCGAGGGCGGCAAAAACATCGACAGAATTTTCGCTTGCACGGCGCGCGGAAGGCGCCTAGAATCACGCCTCTTTCGCGCAGTCCATGACTGAGCGAAGGGAAGCGGGGCCTTGTGCGGCGCGGTTTTGCACGAGGCTTGCGGCAACGGTTCGATAGCGTAGTGAAGTTC
>JBQCDS010000549.1:0-2087 GCA_051961035.1 Trinickia sp.
GGCGATCGCGATGATCGCGCCCTGCGGTACACCGGAAAGCATGCCGCCGAGGGCATCCAAAACGATGCGCTCGGCGGTGGAATCGACGGAAGGAGTCACGTCAGAGAGGAATCGAAGGGGAATGAACGCGCGGCGGCAACGCACACCCGCCGCGACGCCCGGTGGCTTACGCCCCCGGGAGCGATTCCTTGAACTTGCCGTAGGCCATGAGCCGTTCGAAACGGCGCTGGCGCAGATCGGGCACGCTCATGCCTTGGAACTGACGCAGCGTGTCGGCCAGTGCACGGCGCAGCAGCGCTGCCATGCCCTTCACGTCGCGATGTGCCCCACCCAGCGGCTCGTTCACGATCTTGTCGATGAGCCCGAGCGCCTTCAAGCGATGCGCCGTCAGACCGAGCGCCTCGGCCGCTTCGGGCGCCTTGGCCGCGCTCTTCCACAAGATGGACGCGCAGCCTTCGGGCGAAATCACCGAGTACGTCGAGAATTGCAACATGAGCACGCTATCGGCCACGGCGATCGCCAGCGCGCCGCCCGAGCCGCCCTCGCCGATCACCGTCGCGATGATGGGCGTCTTCAGTTCCGCCATGACGTACAAATTGCGACCGATCGCTTCCGATTGCCCGCGCTCCTCGGCACCGACGCCCGGATACGCACCCGGCGTGTCGATAAAGGTGAAGAGCGGCAGGCCGAACTTCTCGGCCAGACGCATCAGCCGTTCGGCCTTGCGATAGCCCTCGGGGCGCGGCATGCCGAAATTGCGCGCGGCGCGCTCTTTCGTGTCGCGGCCCTTTTGCTGGCCGATCACCATGCAAGGGTGGCCATTGAACCGGGCCAGACCGCCGACGATCGAGAGGTCGTCCGCGTACGCCCGATCGCCGTGCAATTCGTGGAAATCGGTGAACAACTCGTTCACGTAATCGAGCGTGTACGGGCGCTGGGGGTGGCGCGCGATCTGCGACACCTGCCACGGCGACAGGCTCGCGTACAGATCTTTCGTGAGCTGCTGGCTCTTCTTCGACAACCGCTCGATCTCTTCCGAAATATCGACAGCCGAATCGTCCTGCACAAAGCGCAATTCTTCGATTTTCGCTTCGAGCTCCGCGATGGGCTGTTCGAAATCCAGAAAGGTCGTTTTCATATGTTCGTTCCTAGAATCCTGCGGCAGCGCGTATTCTAACCGTCCGCGCCTCGTCCGAGATCGAGCAAAACTATCGATCGATACGGTCAATAGCTCATTCGGCCAGCCCTTCGAGGCTACGCCACATGTACCACGTCGCCACGGTGCGCCATGGCTCCCAGTTCGCCGCTACTTCGCGCGCTTCGCTGCGCGTCACGGGTTCGCCGCTGAAGTAATTGATGCTGATCGCTCGGATCAGGGTGGGATCGTCGAGCGGCAGGACATCCGGGCGCGATAGATTGAAGATCAGGAACATCTCGGCAGTCCACCGGCCGATGCCGCGAATCTGCGTGAGTTCCGCGATCACGGCTTCATCGTCCATCGACGTCCATTTGTCGACGTGCAGCGCGCCCGACACGAAATGTTGCGCGAGATCGAGCAGGTAGTCCGACTTGCGTTTCGACAGCCCGCAATCGACGAGCTGGCCCTGGCCGAGCTTGTTCAATTGCTGTGGCGAAAGCTTCGGACAGGCGGCCTCGATGCGCTCCCATACCGCTTGAGCCACTTGCACCGACACCTGCTGACCCACGACGGAACGCGCAAGTGTGACGAAAGGATCGCTGCCGTTCACGAGGTGAACGGGGCCGAACTTCGGAATGAGCCGTTTCAGAATGCGGTCGCGCTTGACGAGATCGGCGCATGCGCGGTCCCAGTACGCGGGACGCGTCGCTGCCGGCTCACGCCCTTCCGCCTGCGCGGGTGCGGCGGCGCCGTTCGGCTTGACCGCGGGCGCCTTCTTCGCGCCCGCGGCGCGCTTGGCGATTGCTTTTTCATTCGTCGCGGCGGATACCGCCGCTTCCGCCGCGCGCGCGTCGCTCTTACGACAGCCGCATGCGGGTTCCTTCCAGGCCGTTTCCAACTTTCCTCCTGCCAGGCGAGTCGATCATCGCGACGTTCGAATCACCATATT
>JBQCDS010000550.1:0-9804 GCA_051961035.1 Trinickia sp.
CGGCGGCTGGAGGCGCGGTAGCGACGATCGCGGCGCCCCCGCGCCGATAGGCCTCGACTAGCCCGAGCGCGGCGCATGCCATCGATACCGCGCATAGCGCGGCGGCCACGCGTGAGACGATGAGGCGCCGATGCGGCATTGCGTGGCGCGAAACTGCGAGGCCGCGCTCGCGCAAGAGCGACTCACGCACGAATCCATCGACGAAGCAGGCCCGCGCAGCGCCGCGCGCCGAGTGCAACGGCTGCGGCGCGTGCTGCGAAAGCGCCGGCACTGCCTCGTGGCGCGCCGTGAAATGTACGCTTCGTAGAAACAGCGACTCGGGGCGGCTTGGGGAGGCTTCGACAGCCTCACGCAAGAAGGCTGCCAACGGCGCCCCCAACGCTTCCCATGCCTTCGGGAAGGCAAAGATCATCGCGGCACGCCAAGCATCCGAGCGAACGGGCATCCGCGCAATCACCTGGGCCTGCGCCTGGCTCATCAATGTCTCGAACGATCGCGAAAAATGCGCAAGCCACCCGTCGCCGCGCGCCCCTTCGTCGAGCGGCAAGGCCACGCCGAGCGCACGTGCTCGCGCCTCGTCGGTCAGATCCCCGACAAAGGCATCGAAGCCCGTCAAGCGATCGCATTGCGTGACGACGACATAAACGGGGACGCGCCGTTTCCATTGCCGATAGCATTCATCGATGCAATCGCGCAGCGCCTCGGCGTAGCGAGCGCGCCAACCATCGTCGACATCGGCATCGACATCGACATCGACGCGGGCTTCCGCTTCAACGCCCATTAACCGGTATGCCGCAACGGCAATCACAATGCCATTCGCCGGGCAGCCGCGACGCACGCGCCTCAATCGCCGAATCAGCGCGCGCCAGCCGCCTTCGTGCGCCGCGTCGCCGACCGTGGTCTCGAACAGCACGGCTTCCTTGCCGAACCACGCGCGCACGGGCGGCTGGTCGCATTCGCGCGCCGCTGGCGCACTGCGATTTACCCGGCGCAAGCCGGCGGCGTGCAACATCGTCGACTTGCCCGCGCCGGTTTCGCCGATGACGAGATACCAAGGAAGCCGATACGCGCTGTGCCTTCCCAGGCGCCAAGCGGGCCCGCCCGCACGTGTCCATCGCAGCGCTGCCGCCACGATGCCGTTCACGTGCTCGCGCGTCCGTTCATCCGAGACATCGCGGCCCATTCGTTTAGCGGGGGCTGCTTTTTTCGACGCTTTAATTAGCATTCCTAACCTATTGATAAAGCTCGTCGACATGAACCTGGATCAAGACCGGCGCGTCATAGCGATCCAGGACCGTCGACGATCGTGATCACGACGCGGCGATTGCGGGCTTTGCCGGCCGGCGAATCGTTCGGGGCGACAGGCTCCGACGCACCGCGTCCTTGCGCGAGAAAGCGCTCCGGTTCGCCGGCATCCTCGCGCAGCAGCTTCACCACCTGGGTGGCGCGTGCGAGCGAGAGTTGCCAGTTCGAGCGTTTGCCGCGCGACGGCGGCTCATCGTCGGTGTGGCCAACGACGAGAATCCGCGCATCGAGCGCGCGCAGCGCCGCGCCGACACGCCGCAGCAAAGGCACGCGGCTGGCCATCACCACCGCGCTGCCGGAAGCGAACATGCCATCGCTGCCGAGGGTGAGCACGGCCCGATCCGACGTGCCTTCGAGTGCGATGCGCCCGGCGGCCAGGTCGTCCGCCAGGCGGCGCGCCAACAGCGCGGGCAGCGCGCTCGCGGCCGGTATCGGGGGTGCGGTTAGCGGCACCGCCACGCGAATGCCTGCCAACGTTTCGATGACGGGCCGCGCCTGCGCATGAAGGCGCGCCTGCAACACCACCGCAAGCAGCGCGAATGCGGACAGCGATCCGACGACGAGCGCCCCGCGGGCGTTCCACCGCCGCCGCCCGCGCGAGATGTTTTCGGCGGCGCCGGGCCACGCCGGCGGCGTTCCGCGCTCGGCAACGATGAGCCGCCGCAGGTCACGGCGAACGGACTCGAGCTGCGATGGGCCGTCCTCCATCAGCCGATAGCGGCCCTCCATGCCGAGAGCAAGCATCACATAGATCAACTCGAGGGCATCGAGGTGCGCGCTCGCGTCGCGCGATAGCTCCCGCAGAAACGAAAAGAAGCGCTCGCCGCCCGACGTTTCGCCGTGAAAGAAAAGCAGCAAACTGCGGCTCGCCCATGCACCCGAGCCGCCCGATGGCGTGGCGGCAACGATCTCGTCGACGAACGTGCACAGGCAATAGCGCACGGCCTTGCGTACCGCATCATCCGCGCCGATGCGATCCAGCGCCGCATCGAAAGCATCCACCATGGCACGCAGCCGCTCGCGCAACGGCTCTAGTTCCTCTTGGGTTCGACGCAGCCGCAAGCGGCACGCGAGTGCGAGCAGCGGACGTGCGGCCGTGAGCAGCGCATTGGCTTCGTGCCGCTCGTCGAGCGTCACCGCCACGACCGGTTCGATGCGTTCGGCCCTCATTGCTTGATCGCCCATAGCTCGAGCGCCAACCCGGGCAAGGTTCCGGCCACGTGCATCGCGAGTGCGCCCGAAGACGCCAGTTGCGGCCAGAGCGCATCGTTGGCGTCCAGTGCGAAGTAGCATTGCTGCGCATGGAACGGCAATTGCCGGGGCGCGGCCGGCAACGGACGCAGCGCGATGCCCGGCAGTTGCAAGTTCACGAGGTCGTCGATTTTTTCGAGCGGGCCCACTTTGAGTTGCAGCGGCAAAGCCGCGGCGAGCAGATCGGCGGCCATGTCGGCACGCGCGGTCAACACGAAGCCGCTATGCGCGAACAACGCCGAATCGGCGACACGCGCGACGTGCAAGCCGAACGGGCGAACGTCGAGGCCGATGGCGATCGCCTGAGGATCGATCGCATGGCTGAACGCCTCGCGCACGTATGCAATCAGCGGCGCAAACGATGCCGCAAGCGCATCGTGCCGGTAGCGCCCATGTTCGAGCGGACGCACCGCACCGCGCATCAATCCCGACAGCTCGCCGGCCAATTGAAGCAACGCACAGTAGAGCGTCTCGGGATGAACGCCGACGCTCGTGGCCCAATGCGCGAGCAGCGGCTCGAAGCGGTTGACGAGCTGCAACAACAGGAAATCGGCGAGTTCCGCCACCGCTCCGATGCGGGGTTGAGCAAGGCGTGCCGACAGCATCTGGATGCGCTGGCGCAGCAGCGCGACGAGCTCATCGACGAAAGCAGCAAGCGGTGCCGCGACGCGATAGTCCAGACACGGCGGCACGTACGATGGGTCGATCGCGAGGCGATGATCGGCTCGGCGCTCGATGACGCGCGCCACGCCCATGCACGCAAATGCGTCGCCGATCTCGTCGGCAAAGGCGAGCCGCACATGCAGCCTTGCGACTTGGACGAGCGTGCCTTCACCCGCATGGACGTTGCAGTCGCCTACGATGCGTTCCGCGCGTCGGTATCGCGCATACGACTCCTTGTTGTCGGGGCCCGCGCCCGCCGTGCCGGCGTCTTCCTCTACTTCGGGCACGCCCGGCCGCGCAAGGGCGAGCGCCAGGACGACGACAGCGTCGCGCCGGCTTTCGGGCACGTCAAGCGGCAGCGGCAGATCGCCGTGCTCCGGAAGCGAGAACGGCGTGCCGTCCGGCATCACGCCCGCGCAGGCGCGCAACGCGAGTTTGCCCAGCGCGAACAGCGCCGGGTCGAGCTCGAGCATGGAAAAGCCCCAGCCGTGCGCCCCGAGCGACGCGCAGCGCGCGCCGATCAACCCATGCAGGTATCGGTCATGCTGCTGCAAGTGCTGCTGCTGCAACAGCATGCCCTCCGACCATACGACTCTATCGTTGCCAATCATTCGTTTCCCCGGTCATCGCTCGATGCAATGCATGCCATCCAATAGTCATCAGGACAACTCATCGTTTCACCGCGCTCTCGCGTGATTCAGTGCCGCCAACCCATCCGCCGATCGATCCCCCGAGCGCTTCCCAGAGCGGCCGAACGAATCGCCATAGCGCGCTTCGTTTTTTATTTCGGGCGCTGGGCGCGAGCGCCCGCGTGAAGCCATACGCGTCGAAGCGGGCTGCCACGGAGATTAGGGTAGGCGGCTTCGACGGATCGACGCCGACGATCGTCCGCCATTGAGCCGTATCGATGCACTGGTAGGCCGCCAGCACGCCCAGCGCCCGCGCGCGGGAATCGAGCGGCAGGGCGAATCGAATGTGCTCGCCCGGCTTGAGCACGATCACGCTGCGCTCGAGCGCCGAGTTGCCGAGCACAGCCCGATCGTGGTCGTACAGTTCGAAGAAGGTCGCGCGATCGAACGCATCGCGCGCGGCCAGCACGTAGACGCGCACGACGAGCGGCGCTGGCCGCCCGAGCGCATCGGCGTTCAGGTTCGATGCCGCCGTGAGCGTCCAATGCGCTTGTGCCTGCGGCGGCGGCTCGTGCGCGCACGCCGGCAGCAGCAGCGCCATGGCGACCGATGCGACGATGCACGGGCGCCTCATCGCGCGCCCGATCCGTCGTCGGCTTTTTTCGGGGCGCTCGGCGCTTGCGGCGAGCCGCCCGGTGCCGAGCCCGCCGCGCCGCCGCTGTTCAACCCAACGAGCGGACCGCTGATCTGCACCCCAGCGGGCGTCAGCGTCACGAAGCTGCCACCGCACTTGAGCGTCAACATCGCCGTTGCTTCGATCACGACGCTGGCGCCGCCTTTGACGTGCACGATCTCGCCCTGGACGCAGTAGCTGGCTCCCGCTTCGTGCAGTACGTCGATGCCGGCCGACAGCGACGCGCTCCCGCCCACTTTCACGCGTTGACTCATGTCGATCGTGAGATCCTGCTCACCGACTTTCACAAGTTGCTTGCCCTCGACGATGGCATGCGAATCCTCGCCCACCCAGGCGAGCGAGTTGCGCTTGACGTAGCTGTCGGCGCGTCCACCCGTATAGAGCAACACCTGCAAGTTCTTGTCGTCGAAGCGCAGCTCGCTACGCTCGCCGTCGCCCGAGAGCGATGCCGTGCGGATCGCCGAAATCGATTCGTGCGCGGGCAACGCGTAGGGCGGCGGGTTCGCGCTGTTGTACAAGCTGCCGACGACGAGTGGACGATCGGGGTCGCCGTCGAGGAACGCAACGATCACTTCCTGCCCCATACGCGGCATGAAGACCATCCCCCAGCTACGGCCGGCCCAACCTTGCGCCACGCGCACCCAACAGCGGCGCATGCGATCGCTTGCCGAAGGCGGATCGAGTTGCTCCCAATGGAACTGCACCTTGATGCAGCCATGCCGCTCCGTGGCCATCTCGTTGCCGTCCGCGGCGACCACCATGGCCGTCTGAATGCCCGCATGCGGGCGCGGCGTGACGCGCTCGGGACGAAACGGCATTCGGCTTGGCAACGCTTCGAACGTGCACTCGAACACGGGCGCGTCGCGTCCCGTCGCGTTCGACTGAGGCGCGTAGTCGCCCGCGCGTATTTGGTAGCTCGCCTGCGTCACCAGATAGTCCGCATTTTGATCGGCGCGCGGATGCCCCGTCAGCGTGAAGATGCCCCCAGGCCGAATGGCCCGCGCGGTGGCTGCGCCCACGGCCCGCACGCCCGACGCCCGCAACGCGTCGATCTGGGCCTGCGCCAGGCGGTGCCCATCTTGGGCCGTGACGTAATGCGTCTCGAACCGCGCCGCGCCATAACGCCGTTCGCCCGCATCGGCCGACGCGCGCACGACGAGCGCCTGTTGTTGCGCGCTCGCCTTGGCGTTGTTGAAATCGAACGCCGTGAGTTCGCTCTTTCCTGCTGTCAGTCGTTCCTCGAAACGCCAGCGATGAATCGATTCGCCAAGCGTCTGCGCATTGGCCCAGGCGGCGCCAAAGGCAATCGCGCCCCCATGCGCCGGGGCGCTCGGCGCATCGGCCAATACGAGCCGATCCCGACCGTCTTCGTGTTCGAAGAAGTAGTAGATCCCGTCGCGCTCGAGCAAGCGGCTTACGAACGCGAAGTCGCTTTCGTCGTACTGGCCGCAGTGTTCGAGCGCGGGATAAGACGCCGTGCAAGCATTCCGATAATCGATGCCGTATTCGTCGAGCACCGCCTCGACGATCTCGAGCACCGTACGAGCATGGAAGAAGCGGCAATGGCTGCCGCGCGTGAGCAGCCAGAAGCTGGGCCGCACGATGGCTTCATAGCGGAACAGCGCCGGCCGTGCCTCGTGCGCAACCGTCCCGTCAATCGCGAAACTCGCGACGACGCCGTTGAATTGACGCGCGCGCGCGAGCGCGTCGAGTTCAATCGAAAGGCGCGTGCCGAGCAACGCTTTCGCCGTCAGACTCCCTTGCTCGCTCAGCAGCGTCACCCGCATCTCGAACGGGCGCGAGATCGCCTCGACGCCGTCCATCGTCGACAGAACGAGCGTGTCGCCGGGCAGCACCGTCGTCACACGCGCCGCGCGATTCGCTTGAAGGGAAGTGCTCATCTCGAACCTCGAACTAGCGTTGCACTAAGGCACCAGCGTCTTGGCGGTACCGGCCTGCGTGACCGTGATCACGCCGCCGAACGCGCAAGCGCAAACGCTGCCGCTGCTCAGCAAAGGCATACCGCCCACGAGCACGGTCGGCGCGCCGGGCACCCACGGGGCCACCGTCTCGGGCACGCACGGCGCCTGCGTCGGCACCCCCATCGCTGCGGCCGTCGCTGCCGCAACCGCCGGATTCGCCGGCGACTTGCACAGGCCGAACGTTGGGATGTTCACGATCGGCGCATGATCCATGACGGTCGCGGCTGGGCGTCCTTCGACCAGCACGCGTGCCGTCGGCAGGACGACCAACGCAGTGGGCGCAGCACCGAACGTGCAGGTCAGCGACGCACCGGCCACGACAGATTGCGGCATGGCGTTCTCCTAGCTCTGATTGCATGACTGCCCGACTCGGCAAACGAACGCGCCGTATTCGACATCGAGTACGATGCGCATGCGGCCGCTCGGCTCGCTTCTCTCGCGTAGCAGCGCCTGACCGATCTCCGGCAAGATCGCCTCGGCAATCACCGCATCGACGAGACGCGCACCGCTCGCGCGCTCCGCGCATCGGCCGACAACCTCCGCTACGATCGCTTCGTCGTACTCGAGCGTCGCTAGGTGTTGGGACTCGACCTGATGCCGCACCTGTTCGAGTTCGGCGCGCACGATCGCGCCCATCGCGTCATCCGACAACGGCAGATAGGGGATCGTCGTCATCCGCGCGAGCAACGCCGCTGGGAAAACCGTGAGCAGCGCTTCGCGTAGCGGAGCGCTCAGCGCTTGCAGCGCTGCGGACGCGTTTCCTCCCGCACGCTGCCATGCTTGCCCGATGCAGTCGTCACCGAGATTGGTCGTAAGCAGGATCAGCGTATTGCGGAAATCGACGATGCGCCCCTGCCCGTCTTCCATCCAGCCCTTGTCGAACACTTGGTAGAAGAGCGCATGCACGTCGCGGTGCGCCTTTTCGATCTCGTCGAGCAGCACCACGCAGTACGGCTTGCGCCGAACGGCCTCGGTCAATGCGCCGCCTTCGCCGTAGCCGACATAGCCGGGCGGCGCGCCTTTCAGCGTCGATACGGTGTGCGGCTCTTGATACTCGCTCATGTTGAACGTAATGAGATTGCGTTCGCCACCGTAAAGCGCCTCGGCCAGCGCCTGCGCCGTCTGAGTCTTGCCGACACCCGACGGCCCCGCGAGCAGAAAAACGCCCAGCGGCCGTTCAGGCCGTTGCAAGAGCGCACGTGCGACTTGGATACGGCGCGCGATGCGGCGCGTCGCGTGCGCCTGCCCGACGATGCGCGCATCGAGCCGTTCGGCCAGCGCGAGGACGGTATCGAGTTCGTCCCGCAGCATCCGGCGCACGGGGATACCGGTCCAGTCCTGCACGACGCAAGCCACGGCTTGCCGATCCACGTTCGCGACCACGAGCGGCGTTTCGCCTTGCTGTTCGCTCAGCTCGCGCTCGAGCCGCTCGAGCCGCTCGAGCCGCTCGAGCCGCGCGAGTCGCGCTTGCGTGTCGCCGCACCCGCCGTCCGTCTCGCACGATTCGCTCGCTGCGGTGTGCTCAATCAGCTTCGCGCGCAGCGACAGCATGTCGCCCACGCGCTGCGCTTGTTCGCGCCACTGGGCCTCGAGTGCCGCCGCCTGCTCGCGCTGCGCCGCCAGCCTGCGCGCAAGCTGCTGCGTTCGTTCAGGCGTGCCATGTCCCCATGCAAGCTCGCGAGCGGCGCTGCCGTGCTCGGCCGCAAGCGTTGCGATTCGCTCGCGCGCATGCTCCAGCGGCGGCGGCACCGCATCGCGGCTGGCCGCGACGCGCGCGCAAACCGTATCGAGCAGGCTCACGGCCTTATCCGGCAATTGGCGATCCGAGATGTACCGATGACTGAGCGCGACGGCGGCGTAGAGCGCTTCTTCCTGCACCTGCACGCCGTGATGGGCCTCCATCGCGGGCGCGCAAGCACGCAGCATGGCAAGCGCGCGGGCTTCGTCCGGCTCGGCGATCGAAACCGGCTGAAACCGCCGCGTCAATGCCGGATCTTTTTCGATGTGCCGCTTGTATTCGGCCCACGTAGTGGCCGCGATCGTTCGCAGCGAGCCGCGCGCCAAGGCAGGCTTGAGCAGATTGGCCGCGTCGCCGGTTCCGGCCGACCCGCCCGCGCCCACAAGCGTGTGCGCTTCGTCGATGAATAGGATCACGGGCGGCTGGGCGGCCTGCACTTGCTCGACGACTCGCCGCAAGCGCGCCTCGAATTCGCCTTTCGCGCTTGCACCGGCCTGAAGCAAGCCGATGTCCAGCGATCGCAGCGAAACGTCGCGCAGCGGGGCCGGTACGTCGCCCGCGACGATGCGTTGCGCGAGCCCCTCGACCACCGCCGTCTTGCCGACACCCGCATCGCCCGTCAAAAGCGGATTGTTCTGTCGCCGCCGCATCAAAATGTCGATGACTTGGCGCACTTCCTGATGCCGGCCCACGACCGCATCGAGCTTGCCCTCACGCGCGAGCGCCGTCAAATCGACGGTGTAGCGAGCCAGCGCGTCCATCGGCACGGCGCCCGGCTCGCCGCCGGACGCATTCGGCGAGGCTTGGGCATCCGCCACCCATCCCGGCGACGCCTCGCCGCTATTCGCTGCGATCGCCTCGAACGCGCGTGCGCACGTTTGCTCGTCCAGACGCGCCAATGTCGGCGCGCAAGCCGTCAACGCTCGGCGCAACGAAGGCGTCGCGACGATGCCCATCAACAGATGCCCCGTACGCACTTGCTGCGCACCGTAGCTCAACGATGCATGAATCCACCCGCGCTCGGCCGCGTCCAGCATGTCGGCCGACAAATCGAGCGACTGCGCTTGGCGATACGGCATGCGTTCGAGCGCCAGCGCCAGTTCGCGCGTGAGCGCCGCCTCGTCGAGGTCGACAAAGCCCACGATTCGTCGCAAGTCGGAATCGTCATGCTGGAGGATCTCATGGAGCCAATGCGCCAACTCGATGCGTGCATGACCACGCGCTTTGCCGAGCGCGGTGGCGCTTTCGGCGGCTCGATAGGCCAGTAGCCCCAGTTTGCCGAACAGTGCGGCTCGACTCAGTTCTGCCATGAGGTAGGGTGTCCTTATTCAGTTGTACTGACGATCGCGCCATCGCCGGAAAAGCGCAGCACGGGGCCGGCGGGCGGCTGCTTTGCCGTGCCTAGCCATGTGTGCCGCCCAAGGCGCGTCTTCGCACCAAGACGCATCGCGGGCGCCGCATCCTGCGCGAGCCGCAGTTCGAATTCGAAATCGAGGGTCGGGCCGATGTACAGGCGCGCCCATTCCGTCATGCGCGCGAGGC
>JBQCDS010000551.1:0-7754 GCA_051961035.1 Trinickia sp.
TCGACGCCAAGCATCTGGGCAACGCGAGCGGGACCATTCGCGCGGCGTCGGCTCGAATCGACGTCAGCGATTTCGATAACACGAACGGTGTACTTGAAACGCAACTTGGCAAGCTATCGGTTTCGAACGTGGGCGACGTTCTAAACGATAGGGGCGTCATTATCGGAGCGGATGGGCTGCATCTAAAGGCGCAGCGCCTGATCGCTAATGCTGAGGGGCAAATCGGTACGCATGCAGGCGATGCCACGCTGACCCTCGCGGGGAACGCCGACAACACGCACGGGCTAATCTCGTCTGCTGGAAGCCTCATTTTTGCGGGCGCAGCGCTTGATAACACCTCGGGCCGTATTGGCGCCGCCGTCGCGCGAATATCGACGTCGGACTTGACGAATACCAACGGCTACATGAGCGCGCGGGTCGGCGCGATGGATGTCAAGTCGAGCGGGGCCGTATCGAATGAGCGCGGCGCGGTTATCGGTAGGAGTAGCTTAAAGCTCGACGCGGCGTCGCTTGCTTCGAACGGAGACGGCCAGATAGGCGCCTTGGACGGGAACGCCGACGTCGTGATGGGCGCGGCGCTAACCAATGCTGGCGGCACGCTCTACGCGAGAGATACTTTGATGGTTCGGGCAGAGGCCATCGACAATGCATCGGGTGAGGCGATCGGAGATTCGGTCGACGTGACGGCCAATCGTGGGTTGAAGAACAGCATGGGTCGGATCATGGCTGCGCATAAGGCCAGCCTCGCTAGCGAGACGCTTGACAATCAAGCGGGCGTGATCGGCGCGATCGACGGCCCGCTAATCGTCGCGACAACCGGGATAACCGATAACGAGCGAGGCAAGCTATTGGCGGGCGGAGATGTCGCGCTGGCCAACGCGGGGCTTACCAACACGGACGGTGTCGTGTCGGGCGCGGACCTCGACCTGAAAAGTGGTGGACAGAGAATCGTCAATGTGGGTGGTGTAATCGAAGCATCGGGCCGGCTACAGAGCGAATCTGGCAGTCTCGATAATCGCCGGGGGCAGATGCGTTCAGTTGCCTCCGTCGCACCGACGCCTGCGGAGCCAGATGCAGCCGGGCGTCACAGCGCGGCCATGATCGGCGACCGCACGCGCGATGTAACGGTGACGGTCGGTGGGAATGTCGATAACACGCATGGCAAGATCCTATCGGCCGCAAACCTGGCGCTAAAGAGCCAAGCATTCGATAACACATCCGGCAATGTTCAAGCGGGCGTCGCACGAATTTCGACCGGGCAACTGAACAACCTGAGCGGCGAGATGAGCACGCGGAGTGGCCAACTCGATATCGAATCGAACGGTGCCTTGTCGAATGCACAAGGCGATTTGATCGGTGCGAACGGATTGAAGCTCGATGTCGCGTCGATTGCGTCGAACGAAGGCGGCCAAATAGGCAGTCGAGGGGGAGAAGCGCGCATTACGGCACGGGCGGAGTTGAACAACATCGGCGGCATGATGAGTGCGGCGGATACGCTATTCGTCCGCGCCGGCGAATTGGACAACACCGCGGGGAAGGCGCTCGGCGATGCGATCGATGCGAAAGCGGATCGGCTACTGGCAAACACGGACGGGCGGATTGTCGCCGCCCGAACGGCGAACGTTGAAACCGACAAGCTTGTTAATCACAAGGGCGTGATCGGCGCGATCGACGGTCCGCTAACCATCGCGACAACCGGGATAACCGATAACGGGGGAGGCAAGCTATTGGCCGGCGGAGATGTCAAGCTGACCAACGCAGGCCTCGCCAACACAGACGGTGTCGTGTCAGGCGCAAGCGTCGGCCTGAAAGCCGGCGCAGGGCTTATCGACAATACGCGCGGCGTAATCGACGCGGCCGCCCGAATCGAGACCGATTCAGCGGCACTCGACAATCGATCGGGGCTCATTCAATCACGCGGGTCGGCAGTATTCGATATGCACGGAGGGACATTCGATAATCGTACGGCCGAAGGTTCGGAAGTGGGTGGTCGAGTCATTGGCAAAGGCGTAACGCTTGCGGCGGGCGGGCTGCGAAACACAACTGGCTTGATATCGTCGTCGGACGAAACACGCGTGTCGGCACAATTGTTGACGAACGATCGAGGCATCATCCTATCGCGCGAGGCGCTCGCGTTAGAAATGGTTGGTGCTGTATCGAATGTGAGCGGACAGATAGGCGGTGACGCCGACGTCACCTTAAGAGGAACCAGGATCGACAACACGTTGGGCGCGGTGCATGCCGGGCAGTCTTTGGCGGTGACAGGCGACAAGATTGTCAATGCGGAGACGAAAGACTCCATGGTCGCACCGGTGTCCGGCCTGGCGGCGCTGCCGGCTGGAATGGAAGGCACGACCATATCGTTGACGGCAACCACGGACATCGGCAACAGCGCCGGTTCCGTTCGCTCGGATCAGGAAACGAACTTGAAGGCGCGGACCATCGGGAACACTGACGGCGCGATCACTTCCTCTCGACGCGTGCTCCTCAGCGCCGATGCTACGGTGACGAACTCACGCGGCGAAATCAACGGTGGGCAGATGCTTCGTCTTTCAACCGGTGCCCTAAACAACGATGGCCGCATGGAATCGGGTGGCGACGTCAAGATCAAAACGCTTGATGATTTTGCGAACCTTGGGGTGATCGTCGCGGGACGCGACCTAGACGCGCACGCGCGAGGCAATGTGAACAACGTCGGCACGATGAACGCGCGGAATGTCGCCAGGATCTCCGGTCGGAACATTGAGAATGATTCCGGCGGGGAAATCATGGGCGATCGCGGTACGCATATTCACGCGGAGAAGTCGTTGTTCAACAGAGGGTTGCTCGATGGCGGTGTCACGCGTGTCGAAGCCGGCGATGCAGCGACAAACGTTGGCCGAATCTACGGCGATTCGGCTTCGGTCGGCGCGCAGGTCGTTCGCAATGACGCGGACGCACAAGGCGTGGGAGGAGCAATCGCATCGCGCGGAAATCTCGATATCGGTGCGAACGTGATCGAGAACGAAAATGGCAGCCTCATCTATGCATCGAACGATATTCGGACAGGCCGTAGTCTCGATGCCGATGGCCGAGCGACCGATGCATTGTCGGATCGCTTCACGAACAATGGCGCGCTAGTCGATGCAGGGGGGCACGCGAAAATCGCTGCTGACCGTTTCGAAAATCTCAACGCCGACTTTCAGACGCAAAAGGTCACGACCGATTCAGGGAGGCAGCTTTGGTACACGATCCCCGGGTCGACGGAGCGGCTTGACCCATCGGACGTTCATTTCTATCAGCGCAACAATCATGAGGCCATGGCCGGCGGAGAGTACGCGTGGGCGCTCAATGACGATCAAAAGCGGTTATTGCTACCGTCCGTGCAATACCCCGTCTCCGAATATGCGAAGTACACGGTGAACGGTACGGCAGGAAAAATCGACAATGTTCGTTATCCAGCCATACCGCGATTGTACGGCGACGATTACACGGTCAAGCAAGACGCAGATCTAGTCGGTGTGTTTCGCACGGTGTCTGACGACATGTGGGCGAAATTCGGCGTCGCGCCTCCCCCGCCGCCGCCAGACCCTTCTTTTGTGAAGGCGGGAAATTACGCCATAACGCTTCCCCTTATGGGGCAGCGCAAGCTAGGAGCCGACTGGTATTCGCTGAATGTGCCGATGGCGCAGGTGCAGGAGCAGGCCGGTAGCCCCATGACGAAACTGGAATCTTGCGTGACTGCAGCGACCGACGGCTGTCGGACATTCAATGAGTGGTACGGCAAGTTAGATCAGTCGTATACCGCGCTGAGTCGTGCCGTGAATGACTACAACAGCGATGTGATGAGTCGAGCTGTTGATCGCTGGACGATTTACGACGTCAGCTTGAAATCCACTAAAGACGTCGTCACGGCGACGCGCCCAGGCCGGATCACGACCGGTGGCGACCTTACGATTCACGCGCAATCAGGCATCAACGACAAGAGTCAGATAGTGGCGGGCGGCCGCGCGCATCTAACCGACGCAATCCAAGATAACAGTCAGCCAAAGGGTGTCGAGACGTTCACAGCATTGGGGCAAGCCATTACGACGTGGGTGGAATCGGGCGGCATAAGAAGCGGCGACCAGCGCAAGCAGGATGCTCAGGCGTATGAGGCGCCGCTTCCTGCACGCGAAATCGATTTGCCAATCGCGGCCGCTACGACGACGAACGGAGATCCCGTCAAGCGGATCGCGGCGGATGCGGCGGCTGCGCGCGGCGCGTCCGGCATCCGCGTGACCAGCGCTGAAACGAAATCGATTGGAGGCTTGCTGGAAAAGGAACACGGTGTCGCGGCACTACACGATCGCGCCCTGACGACCGTTGAAGGCTCCGGCGGATTGAGTGAAATCGACGCGCAGTTTCGAGCGCTGCCGGACGCAGCGCGCGAGCAGGCGGCAGCGCATAAGCCGGCCGATTTGCTTGTCCACAACGGCGCGCACGTTCGTGCGATCGCGCAAGTCGACCTCGGAAACATTGAAATCCGAACGGTCGAGCCAAACGTCAAATTGCCGAACAACGCGTTGTATCAGGTTGTCTCCGACCCGGGCCGTCGCTATCTGATAGAGACCGACCCACGCTTCACGAACCACAAGCACTGGCTCTCGAGCGAAACGATGGTGGCGGCGCTCAGTACGGACCCCGGCGCGGTTCAAAAGCGCTTGGGCGACGGCTTCTACGAGCAGCAATTGATTCAGCAGCAGATCGTCGAGGCGACGGGGCAGCGCTTTATCGGCAATTACACCGATAACCAGACGCAATACCAGGCGCTGATGGCCAACGGCGCGAAGGCTGCAAAGCGATTCGATATGAACGTGGGGACTGCGCTGACCGATGCGCAAATGGCGGCGCTTACAGAGGACATCGTGTGGCTCGTGAATCGGGAAATCTCGTTGCCCGATGGCACCCTGCAGAAAGTGTTGGTGCCGCAGGTGTATTTGCGAGCGAATGCGGCTGATGTCACGGGGACGGGGGCAATCATTGCAGGCGGCAGCGTTGCCATCGATAACGGCGGATCGCTCGCCAACTCAGGGACGATCGCGAGCCGGCGCGCGACGATCATTACAGCGGATTCGATCACCAACGTGGGGACGGTAGCGGGCGACGAAGTACGGGCCGATGCAAAGGAAGATCTGCGGAGTCTAGGCGGGCTGATTCAGGGGAACGCGGTTAGCCTGTCAGCCGGACGCGATGTGCGCTTATCAAGCACGACGAGTTCCATTACGACCGAGAACGGATCGGCGATGGCAATAGATCGAGCGCCCACGACGAACGCTGGGACACTCGCGATTCAGGCGGGGCGCGATTTGCACACGGAGGCTGCTCAGGTCGTCTCGACAGGTGATGTATTTCTGGCGGCTGAGCGTGACTTGAACATGGCGGCGATTCGCCAAAGCAGCGATGAATCGGTGCGATGGAGCGAAAAGCGTCGCGCGGCCCGCAGTGCATCGGTGGATACCGGGACTGCAATCGTATCCGACGGCAATATTGGGCTCATCGCTGGGCGGGATTTCAGCGCGACGGCGGGAAGTGTCAGTGCAGGAGGCAGCCTGAGCGTCGTGGCCGGAGGTGACGTAAATCTGAGCGCGGGCGAGCAGAGCGCCAGCGCGTACGATGAGCACTACATGACGGAGAGCCGCTTGTTTTCGTCGAAGTCGAGTCACACGATCGACGAGAGCAGTCACACCGATGCCATCGGCACTATGTTGTCGGGCGACACTGTGGACGTGTTGGCTGGCAGGAATGCGACGGCTAAAGCAGCAACGATCGCTGGAACGGGTGATGTGAAGTTGAAAGCTGGCAATGACCTGACGATCACGACGGCGGAAACGGCATCGAGCGAGCACCACTTCAGGGACGTGAAGAAGTCAGGCCTAGGCAGTGCGGGTGCGGGGATCTCGTATGGCAGTAACCGGGCGACCGATACCAGTCGCGACACGCTAAGAGGGGCGCGCGGCAGTCTTATCGGTAGCATCGACGGCAATGTGTCGCTGCGAGCAGGCGAGAAACTGCATGCCACAGGATCGACGATTATTGCATCGCAGGACGTGACGGGTATTGCCAAGGAGGTGAAGATCGACGCGGCGCGGACCGATCGTCGTCACGAAGAGACGCACGAGATGTATAGCTCGGGTTTCACGTTAGCGGTGAAGTCGCCGGTGATCGATGCGATTCAAAACGTCAATCGACAGGCACACGGTGCGGCAAATAGTGGAGACGGACGAGCGGAAGCGCTGCACGCAATTGCGGCTGGCGGCGGCATGTCCGATCTCGTCGGCGCGGCGGGTGGCATGTCGGACGCTCTAAGCAGCGGTCAGAACCCGGAGGCGAAAATCGAACTCAGTTTTGGCGCGTCACGTAGCAAAACGACCATCACCGAGGAAGCCACAGAGAGTGATGGCAGCGTGGTGAAGGCGGGCCGTCGGGCGGCGTTCGTCGCAACGGGGAGCGAGAGCGCAGGTCAGGGCAATGTCACGATCGAGGGATCGGCTGTTACCGCCGAGGATGTGCTGATTCGCGCGGCCGATCGGGTCAATCTGCTCAGTAGTGCGGATACGGCCAGCACACGGAGCACGAACGAGTCGACGAGCGCGAGCGTGGGCGTATCGTTCGGCACGAACGGTTGGGGGGTGTCGGCTGCCATGTCGCGTGCGCATGGGGATGCAAATTCTGACGCGGTGATGCACAACAGCAGCCATATCAACGCGGGCAACACAGCAACGATTGTTAGCGGCGGGGACGCGAATATCCTCGGCGCGAACATCAATGCGACGAAGGTGATGGGAGATATCGGCGGGGATCTAAAGATTGCGTCGATGCAGGATACGAGTCGCAGCGCGGCGAGACAGAGCAGTGCGGGCGGCGGCTTCAGCATCAGCCAGGGGGGCGGCAGCGCTAGCATCAGCGTGAAGAGCGGCCGGGCGAGCGGCAGCTACGCGGGCGTCCACGAGCAATCGGGAATCCAGGCCGGCAATGGCGGTTTCGATATTGCGGTCAAGGGCAACACGGACCTGAAGGGGGCGTACATTGCGAGCACGGCTGAGCCGGAGAAGAACCGGCTGACGACGGGTACGTTGTCGTTCTCGGATATCAAGAACGAATCGAGTTATCGAGCGAGCAGTACTGGGATCAGTGCGGGCGGCGGTGTCGGCGATGGTGGCAACAACTACGCGGCGCATGGACCGACGACGGGTAAGAACGCCGGTGGCGCGCTGCCGCTGGCTGTGAGCGAGAGTGGAGGTAGTGACGCGCTCACGAGGAGTGCGGTTAGCGCGGGTGCTATCACGATTGCGGACGAGGCGAATCAGTCGCAAGACATGTCGCTACTAGAGCGCGATGTAACGAACTTGAACGGTATGGTCGACAAGCTTCCTGATTTGCAGGATGCGCTCTCCGATCAATCTGACCTGGTCGATGCGTCCCAAGCGGCTGCTGAGACGGTTGCCAGGGAGATCGGAAAGTACGCGGACAAGAGGGAAAGGCAAGCGCACGATGCGGCGAGGGCTGAAACGGATCCGAAGCTGAAGGCGCAATATGCGCTGGAGGCGCAGGGATGGGCGGAGGGCGGCAAGAGCCGTGTCGGACTGCATATCGCTGGCGGTGCGCTGACGGGGGGCTTGACCGGAGGTGGACCGGGTGCGGTTGGTGGCGTGGCCGGAGCGGGATTGTCGGCGACGCTTGCGCCGAAGCTGGATAAGCTTGCGCAGGCGATCAGCGAGGCGGAACTGACGGGA
>JBQCDS010000552.1:0-2684 GCA_051961035.1 Trinickia sp.
CACGCCGAGCCAGCTCGAGCGCACCATGCGCCGAATCGGCCAACGGCGGCAGCAACCGCGAGCGATGCGACGCCGGCACGTACTCGGCCAGCGGCACGGCCAGACCGCCGCATAGCGCCACCGGCAACTGCGCGCTGGCATCGAGCGCGTCGACGAGCTTGGCGATGTCGGCCCCCGCTTGCGCCAAAAGCGCCGCGGCGACCGGATGACTCCGATGCGCCAGCACGACAGGAGCAAGCGCCGCATAGGCCGTCTGATTCGCTTCGCACAGCCACACGACGAGCGCATCGCGATCGGTGACGTTCAATTGAGCGAGCAGCGCTTCGGAAAATGCGTCCGGGGCTGCGCGGCCATCGAGCGCCTGCTGCGCATGAACGATGGCACGCAAGCCGAGCCATGCGCCGCTTGCTTCGTCACCCGATGGAAAACCATAGCCGCCCGCGACGGACCACGCGCCGCTGCGATCGAGCCGCGCCGCGATGCTGCCCGTGCCAACAGCGACGATGACGCCAGCCTGCCCGCCATGCGCGCCGAGAAGCGTGGTGTAGGCATCGCTTTGCACCTCGAGCGCCGCGAGCTTCGGCGCCCGCGCGACGAATTGCGCCAGCCAATCGCGATTGTTGACGCCGGCCAATCCGCATCCGAGCGCGCAAAGTGCCCAATCGAGCGTCAGCCCAGCCGATGCGAACGCCTGAGCGCAGGCCGCCTCGATCGCGGACCAAGCGCGAGTTACACCGAGCCCCAGCCCCGATGCGCCGCCCTGCGCCTGCGCGAGCTCGACGCCCCGTGCATCGGCCAGCACGACGCGCGTGCCCGTCCCACCACCGTCCACACCGATCCAGTATTGCGCTGCTTCCATGCTTGCCACCCGCGCGGCTTCGCGCCGCCTCATCAATGCAATGAACGAACGAGAGATTATCGGGTTCGCGTGGCGCCGCCAATTGGCCGAACGGCCGAGTTCCGGGCACCCGCCAATCCGCTATGCTTGCCAGCAATCGAACACGAGAGGCCAACATGACCGAGCGCTGCAACTGGGTAAGAACCGCTGCCGACGAGCACTACCATGACACCGAATGGGGCGTGCCGTCGCGCGACGACCGGCATCTGTTCGAAATGCTGGTGCTCGAAGGCGCCCAGGCGGGCCTATCGTGGTCCACGATCTTGAACAAACGCGAAAACTATCGCCGCGCATTCGATAACTTCGACGTCGAAGCCGTCGCCCGCTTTACGCCGGCGAAGGTCGAAGCGCTCTTGCAAGACCCTGGTATCGTGCGCAATCGCGCCAAGGTCGAAGCGGCCGTCGTCAATGCGCGTGCCGTTTTGCGCATTCGCGAAGAACACGGTTCGCTGGCCGACTTCGTTTGGTCGTTCGTCGGCGGTGAACCCGTGCAAAACGATTGGGCGCGCTATAAAGAGCACGCGCCTGCCTCCACCCCGGCGTCCGACGCCCTCAGCAAAGCGCTGAAGGGCTATGGGTGCAAATTCGTCGGCTCCACGATCTGCTACGCGTTCATGCAGGCCGTCGGCATGGTCAACGATCACCAGACCAACTGCGCCTCGCGCGAGCGCTGCGCCGCACTGGCCAAGCGCCCGGCCAAACGCGCGAGCGCATAGCGACGCCACGCGCTATCGGCGCTTCATCGCTGCGCTATCGGCGCTCCATCGCTGCGCTATCGGCGCTCCATCGCTGCTTCATCGCTGCTTCATCGCTGCTTCATCGCGACCCTGCGATGGGCCGCTCCGATCGTCGGCGCCGTGGCGCGCAGGCAACATTGAGCAAGAAATACCGCAATAGGCCGCCTGCGATGCACGATATCGCAAAAAAGCCCTGTAACTTCGCGCGGGGCAGCCGATATAGCAGTCAAGAGCAACGACCCAACGGCCACACAAAGCGCGGCCGATGAAAATCATGAAAACCTTGCACTTCCTGACGCATCAGGAACTGTTCGACCACGCCGTCGATCATTTGTTTTGCCAACAGCAGGCAGCCTTGCTGCCGCGCGGCGGCGGCGCCTATCGCGGCTTTCGCGGGGGCTGCCCGATCGGCAGCCTGATTCGCCCGCGCGATTACATCACCGCGATGGAAGGCGTACCCGTGCGCTATATCGATAAGCCGGCCACTGCCGTGCCGCCCTATATGGATGCGGGCGTCGCCGCGCTCAAGAAAGCGCTGCTCAAAGCACGCGTGAATATCTATGATCCAACGACGGTGAATCTGCTGAGCTGCCTACAGAACGTGCACGATGTGTTCGGGATCTGGGAGTGGCGCGAGCGGCTTGGGTCGATCGCCCGGCAGTTCGGCTTATCGGTCGAGCGGCTCGAAAAGCACGCGGCCTGAACGGCGCTCGCTCGCGGCTTCGATAGCGGCTTCGATAGCGGCTTCGGTAGCGGCTTCGGTAGCGGCTTCAGCGGCTTCGTTTAACCCCAGGGTTGGTAGCGGCCGATTTGTCGCGGCCTTTCGAACAACCCGGCGTGAGCGCGCAAACGTGGCGCGCCGTGTGCCATCGAACGAACGCACCAACGCACGCACGCGCCAACGGTCGTGCGTCGACAAACGCCAACGCACGCCCAAAGCAAACGGCGGTGTGGCTTGTTTGGAAGCCCACCGCCGTTAGTATTTTAGCGCGTAACAGAACAAAGCAACGCGGCGCAGAGTTTTTTGGAGATTTTTATGTATCATTTGG
>JBQCDS010000553.1:0-2874 GCA_051961035.1 Trinickia sp.
GATGCGTCACATGGCCGGTTGCATCGCGCACTGCAACTGCGATGCGCACGTCATGCACGCCCGGCGGGACTTTGCCGCGCAGCACCCCGCTCGCGGCATCGTAATGGAGCCAGCCGGGCAGCGAACGGCCATCGGCCATCTGCACGGTGACGTCGGACATGGCCTGGTGCAGCGCCACCGACGGCGGCAACAGCGTCGCCACTTCGATTGCGAACGGATCTCGCTCCGGCACGCCGATGGCGATGTCCGAAAGCGATGAGAGCATCATCGAAGAAGGCGTCGCGCCGAGTGCCGCATCGAGCGCTGCCACGTCGAAACGCGATACCGTCGCGCGATCGATCGAGAAACTTTCGGCCGGTGCGCCCGGATCGGAGAAAGTCATCGTCGGCACCACCGGCAGCGAACCGATCGTATGCCGATCGCGCAGTTCGCCGAGCACCTCGGGCGCGGGCGCGTTGTCGGCCGCGGTCGAATGTGGCGATGGCGTTTGTGCCGATGTATCGGTTGCGAATGGGGTCGTCGTCGGCAATGCGGAGCTTGGCGTGCCGCCCGATCGCCCCGTGACGATGGCGATCGTGTTCGTCGCGGCGACGCTCGTCTTCACACCGTCGCTGATCGTGAACGTCACGGTACGGCTGCCGCTCGCGCGGAACGCCGAATTGGCGTACGTGACCGATTCGAGCGCGCCGCGCCATTGCGCAAGCGTCGCGTTGCCGCTGCCCGTCCAAGTCAACGTGAGCGTGCCCGTCGTCGCGTCGTAGCGCGAGCCGAAGCCGTTTAGCCCCGTGCCGCCGAATGCGAGCGTATCGTGCGCCGGATCGAAACCGCCGGTGATCGCCACCTGCGCCGATGTCAGCGCGGCGCTCGGATCGCGATCGCCAACCGTCACTTGCGGCGCTACGGCCACAGGCGTCGAGCCGATCACTTGTGAGGTGAACGTCACGTTGCCGCTGACGGCGAGCGTCGGCGTTTGATCGGTGTCGGTCACCGTCACCGTACGTGCCTGCACGTCGCTCGCCGCCCCATTGCTGTCGGTCACCGTGAAGCTGATCGTGCGTGCAGTGTTGTCGGGCACCACGGCCGTATCCGTGTAGGTGACCGAAGCAAGCGCGGAACGCCAGTTCGTCAGCGAGGCCGTGCCCCCTGCCGACGTCAACGTGAGCACGCCCGTGTTCGCGTCATAGCTCGCCTGGATGTTGCCCATCGTGGCGCCGTCGTTCGCAAACGTCAGCACATCCTGCCCCGCATGGAAGCCGCCCGTGATCGAGACGGTTGCCGACGAAAGCGAAACGTTATGGCCGCTGCCCGTCACGCTTGCATCGGTCAGCGTGAGCCCGGGGGAAACGACGACCGGTGTCGACGTGGCGTTATCGCCCGCGACGAACGAAGCGGCACCCGCATCGGTCGTGACGTGCGGCCGATCGAACACGGAGACGGTCGCGGTGGCCGCGGCGCTTGCTTTCGTACCATCGCTCGTCGCAAACGAGATCGTGCGGTCGCCGAAGTTCGTCCCGCTGCTCGAGAACGTCGCCGCGCTCAACGCGTTGGACCATTGCGCATCGGTCGCCGTCGCGCCTGCCGACGTGAACGTGAGCACGCCCGTCGCGGAGTCGTACGAGGCGACGATGTTGCCGAACGTCGCTGCGTTCGTGTTCGTGAACGCCAGTACGTCGCCAGGGTGGAAACCGCCCGTGATCGATGCCGTCGCCGACGATTGGGTCGCGTTGTCGAGGTCGGTCACGCTCACATGCGGGTTGACGATCGTACCCGTCGAGCCCGTGACGTAGAGCGCCGTGCCGCCCGTCGTCGTCACGATCGGCGTTTGATCAGTGTCCGTTACGCTCACGGTGCGCGTCGCCGTGTTGCTCGCATTGCTGTTGGAGTCGGTCGCGGCGAAGCTGATCGTACGCGTCGCGTTGTTCGGCGTGACGGCCGTGTCCGTGTATGTCACCGCATCGAGCGCGGCTTGCCACTGTGCCAGCGTCGCGCTGTTGCTCGCGGAACTCAATGTGAGCACGCCCGTCGCCGAATCGTAGGACGCGGCGATGTTGCCGTACGTCGCCGCATTGGTATTGGCGAACGCGAGTACGTCCTCGCCGCTATGGAAGTTGCCCGTGATGGCGACGGTGGCGGACGCGAGCGTCGGCGCGCCGCCGTCCGTCAGCGTCAGTCCCGAGTCGATCGTGACCGGTGTCGAGCTTGCGTTGTCGCCCGCGACGAACGAAGCGGAGCCCGAATCCGTCGTGAGCTTCGGGGGAGCCAGGACTTGTACGGTGTCGGTTGTCACGGCGCTGGTCTTGACCCCGTCGGTCACCGTGAACGAAAGCGCCCGGCTGCCCGGCGTTGCGCTCGCGCTCGCCGAGAACGTCACCGCGCTCAACGCGTTGGACCATTGCGCATCGGTGGCCGTCGCGCCCGACGACGTGAGCGTGAGCACGCCCGTCGACGCGTTGTACGAGGCGACGATGTTGCCGAACGTCGTTGCGTTCGTGTTGACGAACCTCAGCGTGTCGCCGCTCTCAAAGCCCGTGGTAATGGCGACGGCGCCGGCCGATTGCGTCGCCGTGTCGCGATCGGTGACCGCGATCGCTCCGTCCACCGTCGCCGCCGCGGTGCCGGCAACGTAGTTCGTCGTTCCACCCGTCGTCGTCACGATCGGCGTTTGATCGGTGTCGGTGATCGAGACTGTGCGCGTGGCCGTCGCGCTCGTATTGCCCGCGCCATCGACCGACGTGAAGCTGATCGTCCGCGTCGCATTGTTCGGCGTGACGGCCGTGTCGGTGTACGTCACCGATCGAAGCGCGCTCTGCCATTGCGCAAGCGTCGCGGTCGCGCTTGCGGACGTCAGCGTCATTACACCGGTGCCCGCGTTGT
>JBQCDS010000554.1:0-7179 GCA_051961035.1 Trinickia sp.
CTTGGTCGATGTGGGCTCAGTGGGACCGTGATGATTTCATGGCGGCTCGGATTCGAAGCAAGCCATTGCTTGGTTATAACGCCTAAAGGTGAGGACTTTCGGGAGTAGGCTTTTTTCTATCTCGGCCGTTTTTCAAAACCCCACCTTCAACTGAAACCCAATCGTGAATGGCAGGTTATCGGAAGGAATGGGCGGGACGAGAATGAAGTTCATTCCCACGCGCTTATACGCGACCATGACCACTGGCGCTGCCACGGGCCCGATCGAATGATCATGTCCGAAACCGTAGCTCCCGTAGTTGTAGCCCGAGATCAGGCCGCCCATGACGGCTAAGCGAACATAGCCCCAATGCGTGAACTCGGGCGCCCAGATGCCGCCGCCATACCACGACGGATGAGAAAGGGAATTGCGGAATCCGCCCGCGGTCAACGCCCATTGACCGTTGAGCCAGCACTCGACACCAAGCCCAGGGTTCACGTCTTCGAATGATTGCTTTGGATGGATGTGATGCGATGCAAGCATGGCATCGATCCATACGCCACCGCCGCACCAATCGGCCGCGCGCGCTTGCGTGGATCCCATCGTCAACGCCGCCGCGCCAAGCACGAGCGCCAGCGCCGCTCGTACCGCGCGTATGCCGATACTGCGCGCGCTCGCCATCTTCAAACGCATGTCCACTCCGTTTGCCGGCTCGCGCCGACAGGGGTTGTTGTTCGTTGTCCGGTTATGCTCGTTCGGCTTCGCGCCGTTCGTCGCGCACTCTACTACAGCAAAGTGCAGACGTGACGAATCGAGGTGGGACTCGCAGCCGAGGGCCCACCAAACGGCACGTTCGAGATACGAACGGCAAACGAGGCGACATGGAAGGTCAAAGGCGGGACGGTCAGCTTCGAAACACCCGCGCCATGGCGGCAACGAGCATCCGGTACCGTGCACAGGCCGCCCTTTTCTTTGCCAATGCATTGCTCGCCTATCACCTATCGGCCGAGAGGTGAGAACATACGGGAAGCGAGCGAAGGCGAGTGTTTTGACCATCCGCGATGACCACAACGATGATGATGACGATGAAGCGATCGATGATGCGTGCGGTTTTGTTTCGCGCGGGGCTCGCGGCGGCCACCGCTACGATGGGCGCGCTACCGATGTCCGCGTGCACCCCGCTGCGCGTGGTGACGCATACCGTATCGGCCAACGAGTCGCAGGTGCCCGTCGGCGAATACCGGCTCGACGCCGATCATTGGAGCATCACGTTCGACGTCGAGCACTTGAAGTACTCGCACTTCGTCATGCGCTTCGATCGCGCGCACGGCACGCTCCATTGGAAGGCCGGCGGCCTGCAAGCCAGCACGGTGGATGTGGCGATCGACGCCGCCAGCGTCGACACGAAAGTGCCGCTGCTCGACAAGATGGTGAAAGGACCGGACATGTTCGACGCGGCGACATACCCGACGATCCGCTTCGTCGGCAAGCACTTCGTGCGCACGGGCTCCGCGCGAGGGCGACTGGATGGAGAGCTGACGATCCGTTCAGTGACGCGCCCGGTCACGCTCGATGTCACCTTCAACGGATACGGACGCAACCCGTTGACGAAAGCCGACACGCTCGGTTTTTCCGCGCAAGGGCAATTCAGCCGGGCGCAATTTGGGTTGGCAACGTGGTATCCCGCCGTCGGCAACGAAGTGCGCGTGCGCATCGAAGCGGAATTCGACGCTACGCCGTCCAATCCAGAATGACCTTACCGCTCTCGCCGGAAAGCATCGTCGCAAAAGCCTTCTCGTAGTCGCTCACCGCAAAACGATGCGTGAGGATCGGCGACAAATCGAGGCCGCTTTGCAGCATCGCCACCATCTTGTACCAGGTCTCGAACATCTCCCGCCCGTAAATGCCTTTGATTTCGAGCCCTTTGAAAATCACTTGATTCCAGTCGATGGCCGTTTGCGCCGGCGGTATGCCGAGCAATGCGATCTTGCCGCCGTGATTCATCGCCTCGAGCATGCCCGTGAACGCGCTAGGCACGCCCGACATTTCAAGGCCGACGTCGAAGCCCTCGGTCATGTGCAGATCGTCCATGACATCGCGCAACGTTTCCTTCGCGATGTTGACGGCGCGCGTCGCGCCCATTTTGCGGGCGAGGCCCAAGCGGTATTCGTTGACGTCGGTGATGACAATGTTGCGCGCCCCGACGTGTCGCGCGATGGCGACGGCCATGATGCCGATCGGCCCGGCGCCGGTGATCAGCACGTCCTCACCGACCAAGTTGAACGATAGCGCCGTGTGCGTTGCGTTGCCGAACGGATCGAAGATCGCGGCCAGGTCGTCCGAAATTTCGTCGGGAATCTTGAAGGCGTTGAACGCCGGAATCACGAGGTACTCCGCGAACGCCCCCTCCCGGTTGACGCCGACGCCGATGGTATTGCGGCACAAGTGGCGTCGCCCCGCCCGACAGTTGCGACAAAAGCCGCAGGTGATGTGCCCTTCGCCCGACACGCGATCGCCGATGGCGAAACCGCGCACCTCTTGGCCCATCTCGACGATCTCGCCGACGTACTCGTGTCCAACGTGCATCGGTACGGGAATCGTCTTTTGCGCCCAATCGTCCCACTTCCAAATGTGGATGTCGGTACCGCAGATCGCTGTGCGCTTGATGCGGATCATGACATCGTTATGGCCTACTTCGGGCTTGTTCACTTGCGTCAGGGTGAGCCCAGGCGCGCGTTCGAGCTTAGCGAGTGCTTTCATTTGCGACGGCTCCTAAACGATGCCAAGTGTGCGGCCCACGCGCGTGAACGCGTCGACGGCACGATCGATTTGTTCCGGGGTATGCGCGGCGCTCATCTGCGTGCGAATGCGTGCGCGGCCCTTGGGGACGACAGGGTAGGAGAAGCCGATCACGTAGACCCCTTCCTTGAGCAAGGCATCGGCCATGTTCGATGCCACCGACGCATCGCCCAGCATGACGGGAATGATCGGATGCTGGCCCGGCACGAGCGTGAAACCAGCCGCGCTCATTGCCTCCCGAAAACGCTCACCATTCGCACGCACGCGCTGCCGAAGGCGCGCGCCTTCGTCGCTCGCGAGCAGCTCCAACACCTTGAGCGACGCTGCCGCGATGCTCGGCGTCAACGTATTGGAGAACAGATAAGGCCGCGAACGTTGCCGCAAAAGCTCGATCACTTCGCGGCGCGCCGCGATGTAACCGCCCGAGGCTCCGCCCAGCGCCTTGCCGAGCGTGCCCGTGATGATATCGACACGGCCCTCGACGCCGCACAGTTCGGGCGTGCCTCGACCGTGCGCTCCGATGAAACCGACTGCATGCGAATCGTCCACCATCACGATCGCGCCGTAGCGATCGGCCAGATCGCAGATGCCCGCGAGATTGGCGATGATGCCGTCCATGGAGAAGACGCCGTCGGTCGCGATCAGCTTGAAGCGCGCACCGGCCGCGTCGGCTTCGCGCAGTTTCGCTTCGAGATCGGCCAGATCGTTGTTCTTGTAGCGATAGCGCTTGGCCTTCGAGAGCCGGACGCCGTCGATGATGCTCGCGTGATTGAGCTCATCGCTGATGATCGCGTCGACCTCCTCGGTCAATGTTTCGAACAAGCCTCCGTTCGCATCGAAGCAGCTCGAATAGAGGATGCAATCTTCGGTGCCGAGAAACGCGGACAACGCGCGCTCGAGTTCCTTGTGCACAGTCTGCGTGCCGCAGATGAACCGCACCGAGGCCATCCCAAAGCCGTCTTTGTCGAGGCCCTCTTTTGCCGCCGCGATCAAGCGCGCATCGTTCGCGAGCCCGAGATAGTTATTCGCGCAAAAATTGAGTACGTCTTCGCCGCCGGCCAAACGGACGTCCGCCGATTGCGGGCTGGCGATCACGCGTTCGGTTTTGTAGAAGCCGTCGGCCCGGATCTTATCGATCGTGCCGCGCAAGTGGGCAAGAAAAGCATCGCGCATCGGTTCGCTCCTCATGTGAAGGGGGCCGCACGTACTGGATGGCGGGCGTTGCGGCCGTCTATTGCTGTTATAGTCGGTTGTCCGGTTTTGCCGAACAATTCCAATTTTCCGAACCGAAGTTCGATATAGCGAACGACTTTAAGCGATCGACAAAGAAATGGCAAGCCCCGCCACTCGGCGCACCGCGCCCTCAACCGCACCCGTGACGCCTGCTCACGCCGCAGCGCCGCCTCGTGTCGGCGAGCAAATCCAGCGGCTGCGCATGGAACGCAAGCTCACACTCGACGATCTTTCGCGGGCGGCCGGCGTGTCGAAGTCGATGCTCTCCGAAATCGAGCGCGATAAAGCCAACCCGACGATCGCGGTGGCCTGGAGGCTAACGAACGCACTGGGCGTCAGCCTCGATCAATTGTTCGCCACGCAGCGCGCGCACGAAACGATTGCGGTCTCGGGCCCGCACGAGATCCCCACGCTGGACGGCCACGGTGCGAAATACCAACTGCGCGTGTGGGGCCCCATCGAGCTTGCCGGCAAGTTCGAATGGTACGAGCTGACGCTGCAGCCGGGCGGCGCACTCGTATCAAATGCCCACGAGCCCCGTACGCGGGAGCATCTCACGGTACTCAACGGTTCGATGGAAATTGAAGCGGACGGCGAGGTGAGGCGCTTGAAAGCCGCCGACACCGCGCGCTACCAGGCCGACGTGCCGCATGCGATCCGCAATGCCGGCAAGGCCGAGGCGAAAGCGCTACTCGTCGTCATCCACGGTTAGCGGCGGCCCGAGCTAGTCCCGTCCGAGCGAATACTGTATATTTGCACAGTATCTCGTTATTCGGAGAGCGGCCATGACAGAACAAGATCTCGCCGCGCTGCGCTTTCAGGCCGCGGCGCGCGACCTCGAACACATCGTCCGTCACATAGCGGCGCGCTATGTCGTGCAAGGCGTCCCGCTGACGTGGCGCCTTCTGCACGCGATCGAAGCCGAGGCGTTGGCAGACCTCGGTTTCGCCAGTCGCCACGAAGCCGATGTGCTCGATCTTTTCAAGCGTCCCGAGGATATGACGTACCCGGAAACCGACGATCCGGCGACCTTCGGCGTATCCAATGCGCTACCCGCGGCGTTTGCGTTCGCCGTGGCGGCGTACGAAGAGGCGCAAATCGGGCAATCGACTGCAACGCAGCATCGCCGCGACGGCGCGCAGCCGCGTTCTAGCAGCGGTCGCTAGGCCGGCTACCCCCGAAAAAGCTCACCTGCACCGTCCTGAAAAAGCTCACTTTACTCGGGGCGTGCCACGTTCATGAAACGCGTCACCGCTTCGAGCCTCGATCGCTTGATCCCCGACGAGTGATCGCATTCGGGGCACAGCAGTTCGTAACCGTCATCCGCCTTAGCCAGTTCGGGCTCCCCGTCGGTGCATTTCGGACAATGAGCGGGAACGTCGGCGAGCGCGTCGGCCGCCGTCCCGAGCGCGGCAAAATCGGCATCGATCAGCCTGCCGGCTGCGGCCCAGGAACGCAATAGCGTCGCCAATTCCGGGGAAAATGCCCCGCGTTCGCGCGCGGCGGCCAGTGCTCGACTCAACGCATCGATCTCGTCCGACTGCTCGCGTACTTGGGCTTCCAACCGATCGCCTCGGCCCTTTGCCGCGCTCAGTTGCTGGATGAAGTCGAATTCCTTCCGGTTAGCGTCGCGAATACCTGTTTGGTAGGTGGTTGCCATGGTGCGTAGCGAATCGAGTTCGACGAGCATCGGTTTGACGCGTCGCTCGGCGTCCGCAATGGCATCCTTGATCTGGTTGGCGTAGCGTTCCGTGTTCTGACGCAGTTCTTGGTGAAGCGAATCGATACGCTCGCGTAAGGAGGCGTTCGTGCTTGCTTCCGCTTGCACCCGCTCATCGAGTCGCGCCCGCTCCGTTTCCAATCGCGCAATCGTGGCTCGCAGCGCTTCCTCGTTGCTCGCCTGCGCGGCGGCCGAGGCGCTGATCTGCGCTTCGAGCGTTCGCACGCGCTCGAGCGCCGCTTCGGCGCGCGCTTCGCTGCGCTGCCACGCGTCGCTCGCGGCCTCGTGACGAATCTGCGCCTCTCGCAAGGCGCTCGTCGCCTCTTCCAGGGCATTGAAAACTTGCGTACGCTCACCGTCGAGCGTTTGCTTCGCCTGTGCGATCGCATGCTCGAAAAGCTCGCCCAGCAGTTCGCCAGCCTTTTCTTCAAGGCTTGCCGGAATGGCACCGCGACCGATTTTGATGCGCGAAGCGTCGCGGATCCGCTCCCAGAAGTGATCGATGTCCTTCGGGATGTCACTGGCGCTACCGGTTTGCGTGAGTTCGCGCACGGCTGCGGCCGAGGGACGAATGCCCAGATCGAAAAACAAGCGCTTGCAGGCGTGCAACGAGAGATCGCGCCGGTGCGCGCCGCTCTTGCGAAGCGATTCGAGTTCTTTTTTGATGGATTGGCGCTCTTCGTCGATGGTCATTGCGGGCTCATAGCTCAAGGAATGTACTGATAACGACAAATTACGTATCAGATAACACAATTATGACGCGAAGGTCCTCGGCACGTCAAAAATACTGATAGCAGCCAGCACAAGGCTCACAACCGTGCGGTGCGCCGCTGTCGTTCCGTGAAACAAAGCGAGGAATCCGGGCTAACTTTTTGTTTCTGAACGGATTCGATCGATTTTTCTTCATTCGGCGTTTGTTTCACGCAGCGGAGTCTGTTCGAAAGCTTCGTATCTTTATGGACACACGGGGTTTGCGGCTTGAGAGTAGTTGAAGTAAACACCCTTGAACCCTTGTTAAAAACGTTAACGCCACGCGAAATCCTTATGTGACAAGGGTTTCCGGCCGATGGGGTGAAGCTTTCCGGGATTCATAGTGAGCTTTGGCGGGATGCATTCGTGATGAGGTTCGGGGATGACCGTGAGCAGTATCGGGAAAGAACGTGAGGGGATTCAGGACCGGGCTGTATCGCGCACCGTTCCAATGGTGAGAGATTGCGGGATGCTTGTTCCCGGCAGCCCTTGTCGTTACACGGCTGCTCATCGGGACCGAAAATGTCGACGGTGAGGTTTTACGGGTAGCTTGAAAATGGCACGCTGAACGGCGAAACGGCCCCCTCGACTGAGCATGGTGAGGCGTTTCGGGAAAAAAAGGTCGGCGGAGGTGAGGTTTTTCGGGAAAACCCTCGGATCTGCAGCGGGAGTTCTGCGCGAAATGACAATAAGGTGAG
>JBQCDS010000555.1:0-3675 GCA_051961035.1 Trinickia sp.
GCCGAGCTGCAGCCCGTCACGACGAAGAAAAACAGCAGCAGCACGGAAAGCGGCTGCAGCAGCGCGCCCGACAGAAAGTAGTGCGTGAAGATCAACGCCATGGCGATCGTGCCCGGCTGTCCCGACAACGCGACGCGCAGGCCGATCACGAGCAGCAGCGGCAAACCGCCGAGCACGCCGTATTCGATGATGGCTTTGGGCACGGCCGAGAAGTTGACAAGGGCATCGCTCGTCGTGACGAGCCGGTCGGCCGCACCCGCGCCGTGGCCCAAGAAGAGGCTCGCCGCGTCGCCGAACGAATCGCGCGCCATCAGCACGTACGGCATGATGAAACGCGCCGACGCGCTGTTATCGCGACCGCCGAATTCGCCGATGCGCGCAAGCAGCTCGGGGCGTGCCAAGATGCCCACGCCGAGCGCCAGGATGGCGAGAAGGCCCAGCGAGATCACGCGCAGGTTCGTCCAGTAACGCAAGAACAGCACCGGAAACACCACGCCGACGAGCATCATCCCCGTGCCGGAAAAAGTCGTCGCCAGTGCGCCCATCAGCACGGCGAGCGGCACGATGCGTCTGAACAAACTCAGTTCGATGATGATGGCGAGGCCGAGGAACTGCGAGAGAAACGACGCTTCGAGGAACAAATAGCCGTTCGATTTGTACAGATCCGCACCGTACACGATCGGATACGACGTCATATAGCCCTGCATCACGATCGACTGCGGCAGCTTTTCGAGCGGGTCCACGTACGGGATGTGCAGGAATCGCTGCGTGACGAACTGCAAGATCGCCAGCATGCCGAACCACATCATCATCGAGACGTAAAAGCGCGCGGCATCGCGCATATGGTGAGGGCCTATCGCGCGCGTCGATCCCAACGCGAGCGGCACGTACAAAGCCACCAAGTAGCCGAGCGAGGACATCTGCGGTATCCCCACCGACAGCATCGTGCACGTCAACGCAGCGCCGAACGCAAGCCCCACGGCAACCGACATGGTCTGCCTCGGCGCCGCGAGCCCCTGCAGGCAGACCCAAAACGCGGCTACCCAGTAGATCAAAAAGGCCAGCGGCAACTGAGTCGTCGCCCCGAGCGGCAAAGCGAAACGCTGCGTCGCGACGCCGAACGCGAACAGTGCGAAGAGCACGCGGAGGTTACCCCGCGTGCGGCGCTCGGCCGCGCTGATCATGCGCGCTCTCATCGCGTTACGCCAATCAGTTTGCGGTTGCCGTATGCGCCGACGTTGCCGTAGCCGTAGCCGCTGCCGTAGCCGTAGCTGAGCGTCTCGTTCGCGCGATTGAGGATCGCCCCCTGCAAATTCACGCCAACGAGGCCCAAACGCTTGAGCGATTCACCGAGCTCCGCGACCTTCGTCGAACCCGCGAGCGCGACGAGGAACACGGCGCCGCAGTGAGGCGCATAGACGAGCGGATCGGCCACCGCGAGCAGCGGCGGCGCATCGATGATGACGTACTCGTAATTCGACGACAAGCGCTCGTAGATCCGACCGATGACGGCTCGCTGCAACAGCGAATCGACGTTGCCGTTGGCCGTGCCCGACGAAATGAAATCCAGATTCGGCACGGCGGTGCTCTGAATGACGGCGCTTTCATCCGCACCGTCGAGCAGCTGTGCGAAGCCGCTGCCGAGGTTCACGCCCAAGTAGCGATGCAGCTCGCCCTTATGCATGTCCGCGTCGACGAGCAGCACGCGGTGCCCGGACGACGCGAGCAGCGCAGCGCAATTCGCCGCGACGAACGACTTGCCCACTTCCGGCAGCGCGCCCGTGAACATGATCCGATTGTTCGGCGCGTTCAACATCAGAAATTCCAGCGACGTGCGGAAGCTGCGCAGGCTCTCGATAGCGGGATCGTTCGGCGCGCGCGCCGCGAGCAAGCGCACTTCGCCACCCGACGGACGCGCAAGCTTGTCGATCTGCCGCTGCGCGATGCTGGTGGGCACGGACGCGTAGACGTTCACGCCGACGAGGCGCTCGACATCGAACGAATCCACGACGCGGCGCGACAGCTTGTTGCGCACGAGTGCAACGGCGAAGCCGATGAACAGGCCGCCCAAGCCCGCGATCGGAATGATCAGGAACGGCTTCGGCCAAACCGGCTGCTCGGGCACCGGTGCCGTGTCGACGATACGGACGCTACCGATGTTGCCGGCCTTGATCAGATTCAGTTGTTGCAGGTTCTGACGCAACTCGAGATAGAGCTCCTGATTCACCTGCATGTCGCGCTGCGTTCTGAGCACGCCCTGTTCGATCATCGGACGCGCGGCAATCTGCGATTCGATCAACCGATGGCGTGCATTCAGTTCGGCGAGTTGCGCATCGATCGCGCGGATCGCCGGGTGCGAATCCGTGAACTGCTGCGCCAACTCGGCCCGCTTTTGCTGGAGCGCGCTGATTTGCGTCTCGACATCGACCGATTGTTGCAGCACGAGGTTGGCTTCGTCGCTGAGATCGACCGATTTCGCTTGCCGGCGGATGTCGTTGTAGCGGGTCTCCGCCTCGTGCATCTCTTTCTCGAGCACCGGCATTTGGCTGTTGAGGAAATCGATCGAGTGCTGCGCTTCTTCCGACCTGCGCTTCACGTTCTGCTCGACGTACTGACGGCCGATCTCATTGAGCAAACCGGCTGCGATGACCGGGTTGTACGAGTCGTACGTCGCCTCGAGCACATTCGACTCCTTGCCCGATGGCATGACCGTGAGCTTCTTCGCCCGCAGTTGCTCGATCGTGAGAAGACGGGAATTGCGTTCGAGTTCGTACTCGGTACCGGGCGCCCCGACGATCTTGTTCACGTGGAGCTTGATGAGGCCGAGCGGCGTCGTGACCTGCAGCATCTTGCCGACGGTACCCTGCACCGTGCCGTCGAGCTTCCTGCCGGACAACTCGAAACGGTTGTTCGGAAGCGCCTTGATCCAGAAGGTCTTGCCTTCCATTTTCTGCGGCACGTCGAAGACATCGACGTCGATCGATTCCGCACCCCACGCCCAGCCGCCGATACCGAACAGCCCAGGCGTCGAGAGATCGGCATTGTGCTCGGCGATGAAGCGGCCGATGAGCGGAAAGTAGTCCGGTTCCGCATTGATGTACAGATGAACCTTGTCGACGGCTTTGGACACGACCAGCCGCGAGCTGAGCAGTTGCGTCTCGCTATCGGCCGTCGACGTCATGTTCAAGTCCGGCGCGAGGGTCGACATCAGGTTGTTCGATGTCGAGGGGGGCGCGGACGAAGTCGCGGTGTCGTCGACCTGAACCAGCATGTCGGCTCGATAGATGGGCCGCGCCAGGAACGAATACATCGCGGCGAGCAACACGCACACGCCGACGATGATCGCGATCATCTTGCGGTTTTCGATTGCAAGGTTGACGACCGAAGGTAAGTCGAGCGTGTCGGCATCCCCGTCGACGAACTGCATTTGTGGATCGAATTTATTCATGGTTAAACCACCATCTCTCGGCGAGTTGAAATCTCGTGCGTATGCACGCCCTCTTGCCTGCCTTTGTAAAACCGTTGCGAAGCTCGCGGCAGCGATACGCTCGCGAGCGCGGCCGACGGCACTGATCGATGCGACGACGAATCGATGCCTCGTTCGGCCAAAAGTTCCACCGCATACGCGTCAGTGCGGTTCATAAACCGGAGCCCTCATCAAAAATTCACACGAAA
>JBQCDS010000556.1:0-5492 GCA_051961035.1 Trinickia sp.
CGCCGTTGTGCGAACCCACCGCCACGTTCAGTTGCGGCGCGAGCATCGCAATGCCCGATTCATCGTCCGCCAGCGGCGTTTTAGGCGGCGAGCCGGGCGGCGATGCGATCGACGGATCGGCCTCACCCACGCGAATCACGATCGGCACCAACTGGCCGCGCAGCTTGCCGACGATGAGGATGCCCTGCGCTTGCGGGCCGTTCACGGCTTGCGTCGGTGCGATTTGCCCCGCGAAGTGACGGCTTTCGAATGTTGGCGAATCGGTGCGCGCGATGAAGCGCGTTCCCGGTTGGCGGCATTGGGCCGCATAGAGCCCGCTGTTGTCGCACTGCGTGAAGCTGCCGTCGGCACGAATCGTCAGCGTTGCGTCGACGGCGACGGGCGCGAAGTGCTGCGACGGCACCTTGTGATAGCCGAGCATCGAATAGGTGCCGGCGATTTCGCTGAGGTCCGTCGACGTTTTCGCGAAAGCGATGAACGGGTAGTAGGGGAACGTGGTATCCGGCACCGCGCCTACGCCAGCCACGCCGGCGAACGAGATTTGCGCCCCTGGGATCGTGCCGCCCAGCACGCCTTCACCTAAGAAAACGCGCGCGGGGCGAGCCGGGTCGAGGCTCGCATCGTTCAAGCGAAACGCGCATTGGTTGAGCTTGGCCGTCGGTAGCAGAGTCTCTTGCGTCATCGTTCCCGAAACGACGTTATGCGGTGCCGACGACCGAGTGGGCAATACGGTGCCTGTCGTGACAGGTACGGGCGAGGCCAGATAGGCGATTTTGTAGGTCATCGCCGTGGTATCGAGCTGAACTTGAACGAGTTCGCCCGAACCGGCACCCCCGGTGAAAACCGTGTGGTAGTCGATCGCTCGAGGGCATAGCCGCGTCGCGATCGGAGCGGGCGGATCGCCGCCGCCGCTGCCGCCGCAAGCGGAAAGCACACCGGTGGCCAGCACCATCGAGAGCAGGCAACGCCAGATCATAAGGAGTCCCGAATAAATGATTCTTAACGAAAACCGGCGCATCGCGCGGTCGGCATTGAACGATGGAAACGCTGAAGCGGGGGCGAAATCGATTCGCCCGAGCGCGCCCGCTCGTGCTGCGGCGAGCGCGCGTCGTACGGCGGCCCATCGGCCGCGATGAAGCGAGTTAGTGGACAGTCAGGAATGGCGTCGTGGGCAGGGAGCCGGATACTTTGCAGCCGCCCGAAAGCGGTTCATCGACGAGGCCGATCGTCGTTTCTCTTTGCGTGGCGTTTTGAGTGACCCTGGCATGGATCAAGCTCGGGCCGCAGCCGCCCAACGGCGTGTTGACGGTCACCCCATCGAGCGTGAGGCCCGTCGTCGAAGTCACTTGGCCTTTCCAAGGCAACCCCGTTGCCGTGACGCCCGAGCATAGCGCCTGACCGGTGAACTTGGCCGACGTGATGTTGACCTCGCCCGCGCTCGTAATGGTGCCGACCAGCGTGGTCGTGCAACCGAGCGGCATGTTGGATTTAACGAGCGTCGTCGCGCCCTCCAAACCGATCGGACCGGCCGGAGAGACTGTCACGGCAAATGCCGGAGCCGAAACCGCCATGAACAACGCCAACGCCGCACCGACGGGAATGAGCTTGCAACTCTTCATGTTGAGAACCTCTCATCAGGTTAAAGGCAGGATGTGATGGTGGCCGGCTGGCGCGGCCGGCCGCTTTCGTGAAGCGTTACCGCAGCTACTGGACGAACGCGCCAATCGTGAAGAACGGATTCGGCAAACCGGTACCGTTCATGAGCATCGCGTACACGGGGCCGACCTTGATCAGGTAGCCCGTATCGCCCGCCTTGAAGACGGCCGCGTGACCGGATGTGAATGGGTTGAGCGCTGCGACTTTCACGAGCCCCGGCTGCGCTTGCGTGAAGTCCAATGTGAAATTCGTGGCTGCGGTGGACGCGAATGGATCGAGGAAAGCCGCACTCGTTCCTTCGAAGATCGTGGAGGTGTAATTGACGCCCGGGTTGACCGTCGTCGTATCGTCGAGGCACGCGCCCTCGAAGATCGGGGGCGAGATGGAGGTGGGCGCGTAGGCGCTCACGAGTGCGCACGCCGTCACACTGTTCGCGCCGATGAACGCGCCCGTCAACGAGGCGGGATCGATCGTTCGCGCGCGCGCGAGCAGGGAAATGCCGAGTTGATCGTCGACCGATGAATCGCGAAGGTTCGTACCTGAATGGGCATATCCCACGCGAATGACGATGGGAATCACTTGCCCGTCCAATTCGCCGGCGATCATGATTCCATGCGCTTTGTTGCCCGCGAAAGCCGATTGCAGTTGCCCCGCGCCGACATCGGGGTAGACGTTGCCAAGCCCGTTATCGACGTTTGACGCACTGGTGAATACGTTGTCCGCGGAGCCATCGTCGTTCGCTCGCAGGGTCCAGTTGCCGCCCGTCGTGGGACATGACATGTACGATTGCCCGCTTTCGGGCGTGCACGATCCGTCGGCGTGCATCGTTTCAGTCAGTTGTATGCCGTCGACTTGCCACCCGAGGGCAACGCCCAGTGGGTTCGCGGCTGTCGTTTGCAAGGTGCCGCCCGAAGGCGTGAAATGAATGCCGAGTTCGTTGTAGCGACCGGCGACCCTCGAAAAGTCCGTAACGGTTTGGCTGAATGCGACAAACGGGTAGTAGTCGAACGTCTTGCTCGGCACCGTCGCCACGGTGATGCCCGGTGCGATCTGCACGCCGTCGAACTGCACCGTCGACCCCGGAATCCCGCCGCCGACAATCCCATTGCCGACGAACAGCATGGGCGGATCGTTCGGATTGATCGCGATCCGGTACGTGCCGTCGGCCGTCTGCCCGTTCTCGAGTACGAAGGCGCAGCGGTTTTGCTCGGCGGTGGGCAGCTTGAGCGGTGTGGTGGCGGCACCTTGCGCGCTCGCCACTTCATAGCGATCGGGGTTTTGATACGTGCCCGTGATCGTCAGCCCCGCGCGCGTCGTATTGACCTGCCCTGCGGAGGTCGGCACGGCCGATTCGATGAAACTCATTTGATACTGCTTCCTCGACGTATCGAACTTGACCTTGATGTACTCCCCGCTGCCCGAGCCACCGGTGAATGTCGTGCCGTAGTCGAGCGAGGCGGGACACAGCGTCTTCGCAGCCGCTGGCCGCGTCATCGCCCCCGCGTTCGAACAGCTCGCGCTCGTGCAGGCTGCGGTTGCGATCGGTGCCAGTTCGTCCGTGCCGCTGCCGCCGCATCCGCTCGACACGAGCGCGATGGCCAGAGCGCCGGCCGGCACCGCAAAAATGGAATGAATGCGCGCGAAAGGCGCCATGCTTGTCTCCCGTGGTCCCGTGCTTCGCGCTTGGCCGAGATCGGCGCTTCGGCTTTCGACGAGAATGGGCGCTTTAAAACGTATTCCGTTTTTCGTCGAAGCAAACGCGGCGATCCGGCTTCAGGCGCAATTGAAATGGGTGAATGTTTGCCGTTATTCGGCATATCGGTGGCAGCGGGCGTAACCTTACGGGTGTCTTTCTATTTGTGTAAATAGAGACGCCGATCCAAACGCGCTTTTCTATTTGGTTCAATGTTGACGCGGGTGTCGGGGAGTGTTTAAAACGATATGCAATAAAAGAATTCACTCATTTTGAATGCTTTTTGAGTGAATAGATTTGAGAGAGCCCGTTCGCTCCTCGAATGCATTGGGTTACACACAGGTCATTCGCGCAGTTCGCGGGCGTGCTTGAGACCAGCGGCGAAAGCCGTCACCCGCTGCAAAGCAGCGCTCGACCCGCGCCATCGACGTTAGTTGCAGCGCCTCGACCTGACAGCCGTTCTTGAGCACATGACAGAACATCGGCACCTCCCAACGCGCGCGGGGCAGGATGCCCCAACTCGCGTGCCTTGATGACCTTCATGGGTCAGGCATGCGCTCGTCCAGCGGCCTAGCTTGTTGACTCGTGCGGCCGGGACTGCAAACCGTCACATTTTCCAGCCGCCGGCCAGCGCCTTTGCGCGGGTTTCCGCGCAACGCGTCCATCGCGCCCGGGAAGAACTGAGCTACAGCAAGCATTTCCGGGGCTGGCGCGCTTGGCATGCGAGTTGCATAAGAGGCTTCAAATAATCGACTACCAATCACAAGGAGACCATCCATGAATTTCGCCCCGTTCAATTCTTCCTGACCAGGCGGGTCCAACCGGCCCAGCCTTCGGCTGTCGTTTTCGTTCCACTACCAAAGTAGAAGAACCCTGACCACGTACGTCATCGCGGCTGTCGCCGCGCCGCGTGGAGAGGCATTGTTGTCACAACCATCCAGAGGAGATCTCGATGCACGCTCGACCTATCTTTAAAACATCCGCTTCGCTGAAAGCCACCGCCGTCGCGATCGCCTGCGCCTTCGCCAGTTTCGGTGCGCAGGCCGCGGCGGCGCCGGCGCAAATCAATATCGGCACGCTGTACGCGAGCACCGGCCCGTTCGCTGTCGCCTCTCAGGGGCAATACGAAGGCCTGAAGTTCTGGGCCGACAACGTCAACAAGCAGGGCGGCGTGTTCGTCAAGGCTTTCGACAAAAAGATCCCGGTGAAGATCGTCGCGTACGACGATCAGAGCTCGACGTCGACCGCGACGACGCTCTACAACCAACTCATCACGCAGGACAAGGTCGATGTGCTCGTGGCCGACTTCGGCTCAGTGCTGACGTCGGTGGCCGTGCCGCTCGCAGCCGAACACCACATGCTGCTGATCGACCCGACCGGCTCGGGCGCGAACTTCTTCACGCAGAAGACCGACTATCTGGCCGACGTGAGCATCCCGTCGTCGACGGTGTGGCCGATCCCGCTCGCGAAATTCCTGATCCACCAGAAGATCAAGCGCGTCGCGATCGTCTACGACGCGAATGATTTCGACGCGTCGCAGGCCGAGACGATGAAGGCGGAACTCGTGAAGGACGGCGTGTCGCCGGTGTTCTATCACAGCGTGCCGACGGCGGAATCGAACTACAACGTGCTGCTGCACACGGCGAAGGCGGCCAATCCGCAGGCCCTTCTCGAGTTCGGCTATCCGCCTAACGACATCGCATTCCTGCGCGCGCTGTCGCAAAGCGGCCTGCATTTCGACATGACCTTCACGATCTTCCCGGGTCAGTTACTGCAACTGCTCACGAAGAACGTGGGCACCGACGCGCTCGCCTACACGTACACGTATCCCACTCCGCCACTCGTCAAGTACGACAAGGTCACCTACGGGATGACCACCGCGCAGTTCGTGACGGCGTTCCAGGCCGCGGAGCACAAGGATCCGACCTTCCTCGACTCGGCCGGCTACAACACGGGCATCGTCATGGAGAAGATGCTCGGCGATGCGTCGAAGTTCGAGCAGGCCGACTTCCACCGGGCGCTGATGGACATGTCCGGCAAGACGACGACGCTGCTCGGGCCGTTCCAGATCAACGCGAACGGCGCGCAGCTCGGCCAGCCGTTCCCGGTCGCGCAGATTGTGCCGGACGGAAAGAAGGGGCTG
>JBQCDS010000557.1:0-11709 GCA_051961035.1 Trinickia sp.
TGTCTTCAACGCGTTGTAGCGTTCATGGATGCCCTGCGTCGTCTTCGGCGAAAGTAGCTCGGCCTCGTTGCGCGCTTGCTCGACGAGTTCTTCGTCGAGCAACAATTCCATCAAATCCAGCCTTGCCTCGTCGTAGCCGGGATCGAGCGCGAGCGCTGCCTGCAGGTGATCGCGCGCGACCTCGCGCTGGCCTTCATCGAGTGCGCGCAACGCTGTGCGATGCTCGGCCTGCGCCGGATTCGGGACAAGCCGCTCGACGAACGCGCGCAGTTGGTTCTCCGGCAGCACGCCCGTGAATTGATCGACCGGGCGGCCATCGGCGAAGGCCACGACGTGCGGGATGCTGCGCACTTGGAAATGGGCGGCCAGTTGCGGGTCTTCGTCGACGTTGACTTTCGCAAGCCGCCAGCGGCCGGCGTACTCCTGCTCGAGCTTCTCGAGCAGTGGGCCGAGCGACTTGCACGGGCCGCACCACGGCGCCCAGAAATCGACCACGACTGGCGCGTGCGTCGAAGCATCGATGACGTCTTTCTCGAAAGTGGCCAAAGTGGTATTCATCGCGTCCTTGCCTTTCCGTTGATTGCCGATGATGTAGATGGGTGCGGCCCGCGCCGTTTCAACCTTGGGGGGCAGGCGCCCCGCGTTCGGGCAGTGGGATCCATTCGGTTTCGCCGGGCACCTTGCCGATCGTTTGCGCGGCCCACGCTGCCTTGGCCTTTGCGATCGCTTCGCGCGAGCTCGCGACGAAATTCCAGTCGATGAAACGTTCGCCATGGAGTTTCGCCCCGCCGAGCAACATGACTGTCGCGCCGGCGCGGCTCGCGAGCGTTGCCGTTTCGCCCGGCATCAGGACGGCCATGTGATAGGCGTCGAGCGGCTCGCCATCGATCGCGAGATCCCCGTCGACGAGATAGACGCCGCGCTCCTCGTGCTCGGGTTCCAGTGCGAGCGCACCGTCCGGGGCGAAGCTCGCCGCGACATAGAGCGTAGGCGAGTAGGTGCGCGTCGGCGCTTGCGAGCCGAAAGCGCTGCCGGCGATTACCGTCAGCGTCACGCCGTTGCGTTCGATTTGCGGCAGCGTGGCGGCCGCGTGGTGTTCGAACGAAGGCTCGTCGGTTTCGTGCGCGAGCGGCAACGCTACCCAAGTCTGAATGCCGTGCATGACCTGGCCGCGGCGCCGCTCTTCATCGGGCGTGCGCTCGGAGTGCACGATGCCGCGGCCGGCCGTCATCCAGTTCACATCGCCCGGCGTGATTTTTTGCACGGAGCCGATGCTGTCGCGATGAAGCATCGCGCCTTCGAATAGATAGGTGACGGTGGCCAGCCCGATATGCGGATGCGGCCGGACGTCCACCCCGGTGCCCGGCGCGTAGGTGGCGGGCCCCATGTGATCGAAGAAGATGAACGGGCCGACGAGCCGAGCCGCGAGCGCGGGCAACACACGGCGCACCTGGAGGCTGTCGATGTCGCGTAGTGTCGGCTTGAGGATGGCTTTGACGGATGTCGGCACGGCACACTCCCTGCGGGGCTTGGGCCGAACATTGTACTTCGCCGCGCCGGTTTGGCCGCGTGTGCAAGACGGGTGCGGCGCCTGAGCCAAGATGCGGCGCGCTGGGTGTGGTGTGATCACCCCAGCGGCGAATCTGCAAGCGGAGTGAGCGGCGTGAGTGGCTGCGGTGGCTCGGGTGGCTTCGGTGATTGCGGTGACTTCGATGACTTCGATGACTGCGGCGGCTTGGGCAGCTTCCGCAGCTGCCCACACCGTTAGGTCATGCGATTCTTGGCGAGCGGCGGATTGGCCGCGAAATAGCGCTTGATGCCTTTGAGGATCGCGTTCGCCATTTCGCTGCGGTAACCGTCGTCGTTCAAGCGCTTTTCTTCCTCGGGATTGCTGATGAAGGCGGTTTCGACGAGGATCGACGGAATGTCGGGCGCCTTGAGCACGGCGAAGCCGGCTTGCTCGACCGCCCCCTTGTGCAGCTTGTTGATCTCGCCCACTTCCTTCAGCACGAACGAACCATAGCGCAACGAATCGCGGATCTGCGCCGTCGTCGACATGTCGAACAGCGCGCGATTGACCGACGCGTCCTGCGTCTTCACGTTGATGCCGCCGATCATATCCGACGAGTTCTCCTTGTTGGCCATCCAGCGCGCCGCGGCGCTCGACGCACCGTGCTCGGACAGCGCGAAGACCGACGAGCCGCGTGCCGTCGGCGTCGTGAACGCATCGGCGTGGACCGAGACGAACAAGTCGGCGCCGACGCGTCGCGCTTTTTGCACGCGCACGTGAAGCGGCACGAAGAAGTCGGCGTCACGCGTCATCATCGCGCGCATGTTCGGCTGCGCATCGATCAGCGCGCGCAGTTTCTTGCCGATATCGAGCGCGATATGCTTCTCGTACGTTCCGGCGCTGCCTATCGCGCCGGGATCTTCGCCGCCATGGCCCGGATCGATCGCAACCGTCAGCAGGCGCACGGTTTTGCCGGATTTCGGCGTGGTGAATGCGTAGGCGTCGGCGCCGTCGGGAAGACTATCGTCTGCCGTGCTGTCGCGGGTGTCCGGGCCGCTTCCGCGCTGCGCCAGCGCGGGCGGCGCGGTGGGGGGCTTGCGCCGGGCGCCCGCGCTCGAACCGGCATGCGGCGAAGCCGCTGCGCCAGGTTCGCTCGGCGGTGTGTTCTGCGCGTAACGCTCGAAGAATGCGTCGCTGTTGTCGGGCGAGGGCGGCGAGGCGGGGCCCGCGTTCGGGCCCGCGAGCGGCGCGGGCGCGCTTTGCAGGGCGTCTTCGCTGCGCACGCTGTCGTCCAGGCGCTTTTGCTTGCGCTCGGTTTCCGCCAGCAACTCCATGAGGGGATCGGGCGCGACCGTCGGATAAAGATCGAGGACGAGGCGGTAGCGATAGCTGCCCACGGGCGGCAACGAGAACACCTGCGGTTTGACCGAGCCTTTCAGGTCGAATACGAGGCGCACGACGTGCGGCTCGAACTGCCCGACACGCACGGTTTGAATATGGGGATCGTTCGGCGCGATCTTCGAGACCAGGTCGCGCAGCGCTTGATCGAGATCGAGCCCGTTCAGATCGACGACAAGGCGATCCGGCCCTTGCAGCAGTTTCTGCGTCGTCTGCAAGGGCTGATCGGATTCGATCGTCACGCGCGTGTAATCGCGCGCCGGCCACACGCGCACGCCAAGCACGGAACTGGCTAGCGCGAGGCGCGGTAGCGCCAAGGACGAGGCAAGCCCGAGCACGAGCGTCGATGCGCCGGCGCGCAGCATTTGTCGGCGACGCCAGTTATGCGTCGCCGTCGCGGCCGATTCGATCGATTTGAACGGTTTGATCAACATCTTTCGAGACATGCTTTTCCTGTGTCGCTGTAGGCGCGGGCATCGAGCACGCGCCTGTCGCCGTCGAGGGGCTCGAGGGCCAATACGAGATCCGGCGTGCCGAGCAGCGCACCGGCCTTTTGCGGCCATTCGACGAGGCAAATCGCGCCCGCGTCGAAATATTCGCGAAAGCCGGCGTCGAGCCACTCCGCCGGATCGGCAAAGCGGTAAAGATCGAAATGGTAGAGCTCGAGCTCGCCTGCATCGCGCGCGAGCGCGTAGGGTTCGACGAGCGTGTAGGTCGGGCTGCGCACACGCCCCGAATGACCGAGGCCGGCGAGGGTCGCGCGCACGAGCGTGGTTTTGCCGGCGCCCAAGTCGCCCAGCAGTTGCACGTGCAGGCCGGAAAAGCCCGGCGCCTGGCGCACATCGTCGATCGCGCCTGCAAAACGCGCGCCAAACGCGTCGGTGGCCGCGAGATCGTCGAGCGTGAATCGACGCTCGAGCAATATTTTCGCGAGCGGAAGAGACGATGAAGCGGGCGCGACAGGCATTCTCGTAAAATAGCGGGATGAAACGAAGTACGGACCAGGCCACCCTCGGCACGAGCGCGCTCGGCGAAGCCGACGCGTGCGGCGCTACCGACGCTACCGCGAAGCCGCTCGACGATGCCACGCTCGCAACGCTCGCGCGGCGCATCAAGACGTGGGGCGCCGAGCTGGGTTTTTCCGCCGTCGGTATCAGCGACACCGACCTGTCCGATGCCGAAGCGGCACTTGCTGCGTGGCTCGAGGCGGGCTGCCATGGCGAAATGGATTATATGGCCAAACATGGCGCCAAACGTGCACGGCCGGCCGAGCTTGTGGCCGGCACGCGACGCATCGTCACTGCGCGCATGGCCTATTTGCCGGCCGCGATGCTCGCCGGCAGCGACGATGGAAGCGCCTTGTCAGCCGCGCCAGGCGGCGCACGCGACGATTGGCGCGCGCGTGAATTGGCGCGTCTTGCCGACCCGCAAGCTGCCGTTGTCTCGATCTACGCGCGAGGGCGCGATTATCACAAAGTGATGCGTGCGCGCTTGCAGCAGCTTGCCGAGCGCATCGAACGAGAGATCGGTGCATACGGCTATCGCGTCTTCACCGATTCGGCGCCGGTGCTCGAGGTCGCGCTTGCGCAAAAGGCCGGTGTCGGCTGGCGCGGCAAGCATACGCTGCTGCTCGAGCGCGACGCGGGATCGATGTTTTTTCTCGGCGAGATCTACGTCGACCTACCGTTGCCGACCGATGCGCAGACGCAACCCGAGCGTGCCACGCGCGAGGCAGGCGCACATTGTGGGCAATGCACGCGGTGCATCGATGCGTGCCCGACGGGGGCGATCGTCGGGCCTTATCGCGTCGACGCGCGCCGTTGCATTTCGTATCTGACGATCGAGCTGAAGGGCAGCATTCCCGAGCCGCTGCGTCCGTTGATCGGCAACCGGGTGTACGGCTGCGACGACTGCCAGCTCGTGTGTCCGTGGAACAAATTCGCGCAAGCGGCCCCCGTCGACGACTTCGACGTGCGACATGGCCTCGACCGCGCGACGCTGATCGAGCTGTTCGCATGGACCGAGCAGATGTTCGACACGCGTATGCAAGGCAGTGCCATCCGGCGCATCGGGCACGAGCGATGGTTGCGCAACCTGGCTGTGGCGATGGGCAACGCGCTTCGGGCGGGGCAAGAGCCGTCCTCGGCGACGCACACCGCAGAAGGCAGCGAGCCTGGGGCGCTCCACGAAGACGCGCGAGTGCGTATCGTGGCCGCATTGCGCGCGCGCGCGGACGATCCGTCGCCGCTCGTGCGCGAGCACGTGCGCTGGGCGCTGGAAGCGGCGTAAGCGACGTAAGCGACGTAAGCGACGTAAGCGGAGTAACCTACGTCATCTGCGTAAGGCGCTGGGTAAACCAAGCAAGCGAGCACCGTCAATTTCGGAGAAATCGATGTACGACGCCGTCGTCGCCGCGCCGTTCGGCAAAGTGGGAATCGAGGTGGATGTGGGCGCCGGCGTCGTTCGCGCGATCACCTATCTCGAGAACTGCGTTCCCTTGCGCGCGCCCAATTCAGCGATCGCCGAGCGTGCCGCGCAGCAGATCGCGCGCTATCTCGCCGACGCGAGTGCGCCATTCGACCTGCCGCTCGCCCATACCGGCACGCCGTTTCAGCGCTGCGTCTGGCAGGCGATGTGCGAAATTCCGCTCGGCAGCGTACTAACTTATGGCGCGCTTGCCCGGAAGGTGGGCGGCGTGCCTCGCGCGATCGGACAGGCGTGCGGCGACAATCCGTTTCCGCTCGTGATCCCGTGTCACCGCGTGGTGGCTGCCAATGGGCTCGGCGGGTTCTCGCATCATGCGGGCGACGGCTTTTATCCGCGCGTCAAGCGCTGGCTGCTCGCGCACGAAAGCACTCAGTTGGCGCTCGCCCTATGAACGATACGGGCGATACGGGCGATACGGACGAACTCTGCGCCGTACAAGCGCCGGACGCATCGCCGGCCGACGCGCAAGCGCTGCAAGCCGCCAACGTGCGTTCGATCGATGCGTTCGGCGATGCCCTTTGGCTCGAACACGGACTGGCGCGCAACACGCTCGATGCATACGGCCGCGATTTACGGCTGTTCGCCGACTGGCTGGCCCGCACGCATGGCGTGGGGATCGATGCGGCGGCCGAGCGGCATATCGATGGCTATCTTGCCGCGCGCAGCGACGGCAAGGCCACTTCCGCGAATCGCCGCCTTTCCGTCTTTCGCCGCTATTACGCGTGGGCATTGCGCGAGCACCGCGTGAGCGCCGATCCGACGATGAAAATCCGCTCGGCGAAGCGGGCGCCGCGCTTTCCGTCGACGTTGACCGAGGCGCAGGTCGAAGCGTTGCTGGCCGCACCCGACATCGATACGGAGCTGGGGTTGCGCGACCGCACGATGCTCGAGCTCATGGATGCGAGCGGGTTGCGCGTGAGCGAACTGGTGGCGCTCAAGACGGTGGAAGTCGGGCTGAACGAAGGCGTCGTGCGCGTGATGGGCAAGGGCTCTAAAGAGCGCCTCGTCCCGTTCGGGGAAGAGGCACACGGCTGGATCGCGCGTTATCTGCGCAACGCGCGCCCGGCGCTGATGGGCGCGCGGGCGGCCGATGCGCTGTTCGTCACGGGGCGCGGCGAGGGTATGACACGCCAGCAGTTCTGGAACATCATCAAGCGGCACGCGCGCGCGGCGGACATCGACACGCCACTCTCGCCGCACACGCTGCGTCACGCGTTTGCCACGCACCTCATCAACCACGGCGCCGATCTGCGTGTCGTTCAGCTATTGCTCGGCCACGCCGATATCTCCACGACGCAAATCTACACGCACGTGGCGCGCGAGCGTTTGAAGACGCTGCACGCGACGCATCATCCGCGCGGATGAGGGCGCCGCGTTCCAAGCGCGGTGCAGCATGAAAGAGCGGGGCGGTTGCGCTTACAATGCGCCGATGAGCAAGACCAAACATGTTTCGGAGACGCAGGCCACGCAGTTTTTGCGTCGCCACGACGTACCTTTCGGCGAACATCCTTACGAGTATGTCGAGCACGGCGGCACGGCCGAATCGGCGCGCCAACTCGGCGTGGACGAGCACCGCGTCGTCAAGACGCTCATCATGGAAGACGAACACGCCAAGCCGCTGATCGTGCTGATGCACGGCGATTGCACGGTGTCGACCAAGAATCTCGCGCGTCAGATCGGGGTGAAGCGCGTCGAGCCTTGCAAGCCCGAGGTCGCGAACCGCCATTCCGGTTATCTCGTCGGGGGCACTTCACCGTTCGGGACCAAGAAAGCGATGCCCATCTACGTCGAGTCGAGCATCCTCGAACTGGATTCGATCTATCTGAACGGCGGGCGTCGCGGCTATCTCGTGAGCCTCGCACCGTCGGTGTTGACGTCGCTGCTCGGCGCGCGTCCGGTGCAATGCGCCAGCGTCGAATGAGCCGCGCCGTTCTGTAGAATGAGCGGCCCGCGCGCGTTGCGCCGATGCCCGCCATGTTGAAAGAGTTCTCGTCTATGTCATTACTGATCGCCACCGTTGCCGCCTATCTGATCGGATCGATCTCATTCGCCGTGATCGTCAGCGCGGCCATGGGGCTGGCCGATCCTCGCTCGTACGGATCGAAAAACCCCGGCGCCACGAACGTGCTGCGCAGCGGCAATAAGCTCGCGGCCATCCTCACGCTGCTTGGCGATGCGTTCAAGGGCTGGCTGGCCGTGTGGCTCGTCGCCCGCTTCGGGCCGCGCTTCGGCCTCGGCGATACCGCCGTGGCGCTGGCCGCGATCGCTGTCTTTTTGGGGCACTTGTACCCGGTCTTCTTCAAGTTCAAGGGCGGCAAGGGCGTGGCAACGGCCGCCGGCGTGCTGCTCGCGACCAATCCGGTGCTCGGTCTCGCCACTGCGCTGACTTGGCTCATCATCGCGTTCTTCTTCCGCTATTCGTCGTTCGCGGCGCTGGCGGCTGCGGTATTCGCGCCGCTGTTCGACATCTTTTTGTTCGGCGCCAACCCCATCGCATGGGCCGTATTCGCCATGAGCGCGCTGCTCGTTTGGCGGCACCGCGCCAACATCGCCAAGTTGATCGCAGGCACGGAAAGCCGCATCGGAGAGAAGAAGGGCGCGGCGCAGGCTGCCAAGAGCGCCACCGGCGCGGCGCATGCGCGCAAGCGCTGAAGGTGCGAAAACGCGAAAACGCGAAAACGCGAAAACGGCAAAGCGAACGGGATCGTCAGCGATGCGGGCGCCTCGCCGCTCTCGCGCGTTCCCGCCTCAAAGCGAGCTCCCGCTTGCGTCTTGGGCCTCGCGTCTCGCGTCTTGCGTCAGTCGCGGAAGTTGTTGAAGTCGAGCGGCGTGTCGGTCACGTCCTTGCGCAGCATGGCGATGATGCTTTGCAGATCGTCGCGCTTGGCACCCGTCACGCGCACGGCATCGCCCTGAATGCTCGCTTGCACCTTGATCTTGCTGTCTTTCACAAGCTTGACGATCTTCTTGGCGAGATCGCCCGATACGCCCTTCTTGATCGTCACGACTTGTTTGACTTTGTCGCCGCCGATCTTCTCGATCTTCCCGTAGTCGAGAAAGCGGACATCGACATTGCGCTTGGCCATTTTCGAGAGCAGCACGTCTTTCACTTGACCGAGCTTGAAGTCGTCATCGGCGAACATCGTCAGCTCGCCCTCCTTGTGGTCGACCCGCGCGTCGGACCCTTTGAAATCGAAACGCGTGGAGATTTCCTTGTTGGATTGCTCGATCGCGTTCTTGACTTCGATCATGTTGGCTTCGCAGACGACATCGAACGACGGCATATTCATTTCTCCCGACTATGTTTTGGACGACAGCCGCGCACAAAAGCCGGCTGCCGCATGCATGGCTGATAGACCCGCGCGAACGGCATGGCGCGGGCACTCGCTATAATCACGACCGAACGCCATTTTACCGACGCCTTTCATTCGAGAAAACGCCTGGCCGTCATCGCGCCGCGCGCTATGTCGCATTGTGCGACGTGCGCGGCGGCCCCGCAGGCAACCCCGCCTTATCGCCGATGTCCTCTCCTGATCCGTTACTGCTTCTCCCCGCTCACCCGCTGCGCACTCACAACACGTTCGGCTTGGACGCGCGCGCTCGCTGGTTTTGCCGCGTCGAATCGGCCGACCAATTCGTGGCTGCGTTGCGCGATGCGCGCGTGGCGGGATTGCCGCATCTCGTGCTCGGCGGCGGCAGCAACATCGTGCTGACGCGCGATTTCGACGGCATCGTGCTGCTCGTTGCGCTAGCCGGCAAACGCCTCGTGTGCGAAGACGACGACGCTTGGTACGTCGAAGCGGCCGCCGGAGAGCGGTGGCACGCATTCGTCGCCTGGACGCTCGAGAACGGCTTTCCCGGTTTGGAGAACCTCGCCTTGATTCCGGGCACCGTGGGGGCGGCGCCGATCCAAAACATCGGCGCCTATGGGCTCGAGATGGCCGAGCGCTTCCATTCTCTGCGGGCCGTCGATCTCCTGACGGGCGACATCGTCGAATTCAATGCCGAGCAATGTCGATTCGGCTATCGCGACAGTTTCTTCAAGCGCGAGGGGCGAGCGCGGTTCGCGATCACCGCGGTGTCCTTTCGCTTGCCGAAGGCGTGGGCGCCACGCGCCGATTACGCCGATGTCGCGCGCGCACTCGACGCGAGCGCGGCCGACGCGTCACCGCAGGCGGTTTTCGATGCCGTCGTCGCCGTGCGCCGCGCGAAGTTGCCGGATCCGGCCTCGCTCGGCAATGCGGGCAGTTTCTTCAAGAATCCTATTGTCGATGCGGCCACGTTCGAAGCGCTGCGCGCGCGCGAGCCGCAACTCGTTTCATACCCGCAGGCCGACGCTCGCGTGAAGCTCGCGGCAGGCTGGCTCATCGATCGTTGCGGCTGGAAGGGGCGTGCGATGGGAGCGGCTGCCGTCCACGAACGGCAGGCACTCGTGCTCGTGAATCGCGGCGGCGCGACCGGGGAGCAGGTGCTCGCGCTCGCGCGAGCGATACAAGATGACGTGCGCGAGCGCTTCGGCGTTCAGTTGGAACCCGAGCCCGTCGTTATTTGACGTTCGGGCTCGCAGTGGCTCGGCGCGTCAATGATTGAGCTTGCCTAGCAGCAGGAATTCCATCAGTGCTTTCTGAACATGCAGCCGGTTCTCGGCTTCATCCCAGACGACGCTTTGCGGCCCGTCGATCACATCGGCGCTGACTTCCTCGCCGCGATGCGCGGGCAAGCAGTGCATGAACAGCGCCTCAGGGCGCGCCCGGCTCATCATCTCGGTATCGACGCACCAATCGGCGAATGCGGTTTTACGCGCCTCGTTCTCCGCCTCGAATCCCATGCTCGTCCAGACATCGGTCGTCACGAGATCCGCGCCGCTGCATGCTTCGTTCGGATCCTCGAATTCCCGATAGAACGGCGCGCTGTTCGGCGCAACGAGGGCCGGATCGAGCTTGTAGCCGGCGGGCGTCGAGATGCGCAGCTTGAAGTCGAGAATTTGCGCGGCCTCGATCCACGTGTAGAGCATGTTGTTGGCGTCGCCTACCCACGCCACTGTCTTGCCTTCGATCGGGCCCCGGTGTTCGTAGAACGTGAAAATATCGGCCAGCACCTGGCACGGATGGAATTCGTTCGTCAGGCCGTTGATGACCGGCACGCGCGAGTTCGCCGCGAAACGGCGAATGATGTCCTGCCCGAAGGTGCGGATCATGATGATGTCGACCATCCGCGAAATTACTTGTGCGGCGTCTTCTATCGGCTCGCCGCGGCCAAGTTGGGTATCGCGCGTGCTCATGAAGACGGCATGGCCGCCGAGTTGGAAGATGCCGGCTTCGAACGACAGCCGCGTGCGCGTCGAACTCTTCTCGAAGATCATCGCGAGCGTACGGTCGTGCAGCGGGTGGTAAGTCTCGTAGTTCTTGAACTTGCGTTTCAGGATGCGGGCACGCTCTAACACGTACTCGTAGTCATCGCGAGAGAAGTCGTTGAACTGCAGGTAGTGACGGATTTGTTTGGCGGCCATAAAACGAATACGGCGGGCCTTCCCCGGTATGAGCGCGGCGTTGAGCGCTTGGCGCGCAACGCCTGCTGACACCGGACGGCGCCGCCGTCGGATGTGGTAACTACAAGCAGCATAAAGGATTTCCTTTGGTTTGACGAGCCGCGCTGAACGCCCGTCCGGCGGGCATGCCCCGTTTGTGTGCAGTGCGGCAAATGTCGCTTCCGATGGTATAATCGACGAGTTTTCCCAAGCCCGGCGGACAGGCTTCGGGCACGTCACATGGGTTTTTTACATGGCCGAAGCATCCCACACAGAATTCTTTATTCAAGGCATCACGAAGAGCGGAAAGAAATTCCGTCCCAGTGATTGGTCGGAGCGTTTAGCGGGAGTCATGTCTGCTTACGGCCCGGGCGTTCGGGGGCCGAATGCGCGGTTGCAGTACTCGCAATACGTGCGTCCCACGCTTCTCGGTGATCTCAAGTGCGTCATTCTCGATTCGCGGCTGCGCGAGCTCGAGCCGATGGCCTTCGACTTCGTCATGAATTTCGCGAAGGACAACGACCTCGTCGTCACCGAGGCCTGCGAGTTGCCGGACGATCATGGGGCCGTGCAGATGAGATAGTCGCTAAGAAGCGGGCAGCGAAGGCCCGGTCGAATAAGGCGCGCGCAACGGCGGTCTCGAGTCGTGAACGAGCGACGAGGAACGACCGCGCGCGCCGAATGAGCGTGCCGCCGAGAATGAGCGTGCCGCCGAATGAGGCACGCAAAAGAGGCACGCAAAAAAGCCCGCACATTGAATGCGGGCTTTTTTTGTTGGCAGATAAGT
>JBQCDS010000558.1:0-2375 GCA_051961035.1 Trinickia sp.
CATGGCGGTGCCGGTCGCACGCAACGCGGCGTGATTTCCGGCGAGCGCATAAATGTTCTCGTTGGCGAGCATGTTGATCTGCGCGGCATCGATAGTGCCGCGATTGACCACGGCTGCGCCGGGGGGCGAGAACGGCACCAGAACGAACACCTGCTGGCTTGTGGACGAGTCGTGCAACAGCACCTCGCCAGCGGCGACAAGCTCGGCCGTGCCCTTGGGCGCGCTGATCGTGCCGCCGTTGAAAAGGCTGCGATTCGAAATGAGGAACACATCGCCATTGTTCGACGTGATCCTGCCGAAATTGGCGACGCTATGAGGAGAGGTGTATGAACCGGAGAGCGTGAGTGGGCCACCGTTCATGAAGGAGGTGTTGTCGGCGTCGAGCGTGGATGCAACGAAGCGGCCACCGGTCGAGACAACGCCGCTGCTACCGATGACGATGCCCTGCGGATTGATCAGATAGACGCTGCCTGTGCCCGCAAGCCGGCCGAGGATCGAGGAAAGGTTGCCACCGGTGACGCGGTTTAGCGTTGCACCGTTACCGTTCAGGATGTGGACGTAGTTGCCCTTGCCGATCGAGAAGCTCGTCCAATCGATCACACCGCGATTGGATGTCTGGTTGATCGTGAGCGAAGTGGCATTGCCGCCGATCGAACCCGTGCCGGCGACAAAATGCCCGCCGCTCGGCAAAGGCCCTGCCGCAAACGCGGCGCCTGGCAAAGCGAGCGATAAAGCGATAGCGATCGGTGTCAGGGCGGGCAGCGTCGTGCGGTGCAGCCGGCGTGAATGCACCTTCGATGGCGTTGAAAGCATTGCGGTCACCTCCGTTTGTTCGAGAGCGGTAGGCTGCTGTGGCTGAAGCGCGCATGCGAAGGGTATGGCAGCGCAAACGCGCCATTGACGCTGTTGCGCGCCTTGAAAAACGTATCGGATGTGGTGTGCGGAAATCTCGCTAATAAAAATAATCGACGTGGCATGGAGATTCAACCTTTGAATGACTTCGCTACGAATACGGATTGCGAGTAGCCCCTGTTTTGGCGCATTCGTCATGGATGAAGTAGGTAATCGTTTGTTATCGTCGATGCCTTTCGAAGAACCGGTTGTCGCTCGGATCGCTTGAATTAAACTCATTCGATTGCGAAAGGGCAATGAAATAATGAGGCGTAAAATTCAATTTTCCCCGCGTTATGGCGGAGGTGTCTGTTTATCTGGCGCCTTTAGCGCTAAAAAATGACGCCGAATTAATGACGATGACGCTCGTCCCATGCGTCGAGCTATTGCCACTCGTCGGCACTTGTCGCAATGCGTCAGTACGTCCGTCGTGGCCGTTTTTGATGTGAGCTCTGCGGAGCGAGCGCACCCCATGCGCATCCCATGAGCAATCCCCAGCCCGATTGACCCACATCAAGAACCCCTGCACCGCGCCGCCTACAGTGAGCCTTAATGCGGGCTTGCGCTGCGTGGACGATCGCCACATCGATCGGCGGCGCAAGCGCAGGCTTCATGGGCTCGCGTTGGAGGAAGACATGAACTGGCTTGCCGAATATTTCTCTCAGAACCCGGCGTCGCTGTATTTATCGATGTGGGCCTACCCGCCGTTGGTGCTCGGCCCCGAAGGGCCCACGGTTCAGCAGCCGCATGCGCTGGCCTATCCCGGCGCGACGCTCGTGCTGACCCCCGGTGAGCCAATCCGGCACGGAGAACGCGAATTCGAGTTGCCCGCTCGCTTCGATCTGCGCCGCGCGCCCGGCGGGGGCGCGTCGGATTTCGAGCGGCCGCTTCAGGGTTCATCCTTTTTCCGTTCCGTGACGATCTTCGCGCCATCGAGCTACAACCGCGATTTCCTGATCACTGTGAACGATACGTTTGCGTTTGTACCGGTCTTCTCGTCGGATGGTGCACCGGGCTTTTGCGGCAGTTGCATGGAAAGCGGCGAGCCTTCGCCCGCGTCGACGCAACTGCGCTTGCCATGGACTTTCCAGGGCTATATCAGCATCTAAGCGGTTGTATATCGAAAGCATGTGCCAGAGGTCGCCATTGGCCGCAGGGTAGCGTCGTCACGCAGGCGAAGCGGGCGCGCCAGATGGCCTGGCAGGGAGCCAAGCATGAATCAGTCGATCGCTTACGTGATTGGGCTCGAAGACTTGCGGCGCGAAGATGTTGCGCGAGTCGGCGGCAAAAACGCATCGCTTGGCGAGTTGCTGTCCCGACTGCAAGAGCGGGGCGTTCGCGTGCCGCCCGGATTCGCGACGACGGCGCAAGCCTACTGGCGCTTCATCGACGCCAACAATCTGCGCGAACGTATCGCTGCCTATATCGAGGATCTCGCCGAACGGCGCCTGACGCTAGCCGAAGCAGGGGCGGCGATCCGGGCG
>JBQCDS010000559.1:0-2328 GCA_051961035.1 Trinickia sp.
CCAATACTCGCCGGGCAGCCGCTCAGGCGTATCGCCGCGCTCCATCTCGCGGCGACGCAACTCGACCCGACGGATCTTGCCGGAGATGGTCTTGGGCAACTCATAGGCTTCGAGCCGCCGGATGCGCTTGTACGGCGAAAGGCGCTCGCGCGAAAACGAAAAGATGCTTCTGGCGAGTTCCGCGGTGAACGTGTAGCCGTGGCGCAGCGCCACGTAGGCTTTCGGCACCGCGAGCCGCAGTGCGTCAGGGCTCGGCACGACCGCAGCCTCGGCCACCGCCTCGTGTTCGATCAGCGCGCTTTCCAGCTCGAACGGGCTCAAGCGGTAGTCGGACGACTTGAAGACGTCGTCGGCGCGGCCGATGTAGACGTAATAGCCGTCGTCGCGCCGCATGGCGACGTCCGACGTGTGATAGCGGCCGTCGCGCATCACGCGCGCCGTCGCATCCGCGTTGTTCGCGTAGCGCGTCATCAAGCCGAGCGGGCGCGCGCCGGGGGCCCCGGCATCGCCTTGCGGGCCGAGCGGCAGCGCGATTTCGCCTTCTTCGGCAAGGTGGCCGTCCGCATCGACGAGCACGACACGATAGCCGGGCATCGGCCGCCCCATCGAGCCGGGCACGACGGTTTGGCCCGGCGAATTTCCGATCTGGCAAGTCGTTTCCGTTTGACCGTAGCCGTCGCGGATCGTCATGCCCCAGGCGCTTTTGACGCGTTCGATGATCTCGGGGTTGAGCGGCTCGCCTGCGCCGACGATCTCGCGCAGGGCAACCGTATAGGATGAAAGCGGCTCCTGCACCAGCATGCGCCATACCGTCGGCGGGGCACAGAGTGTCGTGATCGCGTGCCGCGTCAGCGTGTCGAGCACCGTCGCCGCGTTAAAGCGCGTGTAGTTGAGCACGAACACGCACGCCCCCGCGTTCCATGGTGCGAAAAAGCAACTCCATGCGTGCTTGGCCCAGCCCGGCGAACTGATGTTCCAATGAATGTCGCCCGGTTGCAAGCCGATCCAATACATCGTCGACAAGCTTCCGACAGGATAGCTTTCGTGCGTATGCTCGACGAGCTTCGGCTTCGATGTCGTGCCCGAGGTGAAATGGAGCAGCAGCGGGTCGCTCGCGCGCGTGATGCCGCTCGGCTCGAATTCGGGCGCGGCGCCATAACCGTCCTCGAAACGGAGCCAGCCGGACAAGGTTGCATCGCGCTCGGCGCCGACGGCGATCTTCACGATGTCCGCCGAGATGGCGTCGAACTTGGTGCATTCGGCCGCATCGATGATGGCGAATGTCGGTTTCCCAATCTCGATGCGTTCACGTAAGTCGTCGGCGGACAATTGCGTCGTGGCGGGCATGAGAACGGCGCCGAGCTTGATCGCGGCCAACATCGCATCCCAAAGCTCGGCGCGGTTGGGCAGCATGAGCAAGATGCGATCGCCGCGGCCGACGCCGATATCGCGCAGATGATTCGCCATGCGCGACGAGCGTTCCGACATCTGCGCGAACGAGAGTTTGATTTCCTGCTGGGTGCCGGCGTCGACGAGCCAAAGCGCAGGTGCGTCGTTGGCGCGAGCCATGACGTCGAAATAATCGATCGCCCAGTTGAAATCATCGAGCGCAGGCCAGGCAAACTCGCGATAGGCGTGCTCGTAATCGGACCGGTGGCGAAACAGAAAATCGCGCGCGGCTAGAAAGCGCTGGGATGCGTTCATCTTTGTCTCCGGTCGACCCAAGTCAGCGCTCGAGCGCTTTACATAGTTATAGACGCCGATGCGTCGACGCGATCGCCAAAGCGAAGGTTTCGACGCCCATGCCGATGTGCTACGCGTCGAAGTGTAGGCAGCAGGAAAGCGGCTTTCGATGCTCTAGCCGCTCACTTTGCATGAGCGCATTTGCCACTCGCTGGGCGCGAGGGCGCGCGAGGGGGCGCGAGGGCCAAGAAAGCAAGCGCGCACGGGCGCTTCAACTCATGCCGAGCCCACGCAGGATGGCATTGCCGTCCTCGGTCAATCGGAAGCGGGTGGCGCCCGACTCGAGCGTGACGGATTCCACGAGCCCGGCTTCCTGCAACATCGGAATCTCGGGTTTGGCGGAAACGTCGATCGGGCAATGGAGCAAGAGCAGCAATGTGGCCAGCTCATGATGGCTCAGGATGCGCCGCAGCATCGTGCGCGGCTTGCGCGGCGTGGCGGGTTCTTTCAGGTCAGTCATCGGGCCGGCCTCCAACACGTATAGCAGCGGCCCAGATGTTGGGCATGGCGGCTTAAGCCATCCTTAAACCAGACGGTCTGGTCTGCAACGGAATGTTACGGGCGATGTCGCGCGCCCGGGCTGGA
>JBQCDS010000560.1:0-3449 GCA_051961035.1 Trinickia sp.
CTGAGCAATGACGACGCCGAGCTGTCTCGTTGGGCCAGTTGGGGCGAGTTTGCAAAGACGGCGGGCGTGACGACCTACATGCTCGACAGCCGTCAAGCGGCGGAGAGGGGAAAAGCGACGGGCAGAACGTGGAAAGGGGGCGTTTTTTCGCCCAGCGACGGCACGGCGGACCCCGCGAAGGCCGCGCCCGCCGTGGCGTCCGCGCTCATGAAACTCGGGGGCAGCGTCACGCAACATTGTGCGGCGCGCGGCATCGAGCTCGAAGGCGGCCGGGTGTGCGGCGTCGTCACGGAAGCCGGCGTCATCAAAACCCGGACGGTCGTGCTGGCGGGCGGCGCATGGGCGTCCGCCTTCTGCCGCCAAATCGGCATCCGGTTTCCCCAGGCCTCGATTCGCCAGTCCATTCTCAGCGTGGCTCCAATCGAACATCGCTTGCCCGATGCGTTGTTCACCTCCGGCGTGTCGATTACTCGCCGCAACGACGGACGTTATGCACTGGCCATCAGCGGACGAGCGCGCGTGGACGTGACACCCCAATTCCTGCGATTCGCGCCGCAGTTTCTCCCCATGTTCGCTAAGCGTTGGCGCAGCCTGCTGCCGGGGGGCATGGAAGGCGTTCGAGGCGGTCACGAAACATTGAAACGATGGCGACTCGACGCACCCACACCGATGGAACAGATGCGCATTCTGGATCCGAAGCCCGATCGGGCGACGATCGCTGAAACGCACCGCCGCGCCGTCGAACTTCTGCCTGAACTTCGTGAAGCGAAAATCACGCATGCGTGGGCCGGTTTCGTCGACAGTACGCCCGACGGCGTCCCTGGCATTGGGGAAGTACCGGGCGTACCCGGATTGATCTTGGCAGCGGGCTTTTCCGGTCACGGCTTCGGCATCGGGCCGGGTGCCGGACACTTGATCGCGGATCTCGCCACCGGTGCACAGCCGATCGTGGATCCGACGCCGTATCGGCCTAGCCGATTTGCGGGGTCCGCCTGGGGCAAGGTCGCCGATTTTTAGCGGGCGATCCGGCTAAGAGAAGGATTCAAGAAGGGGGCTCCGATGTTCCAGCAGACGACGGAGCAACCGAATTTGAGAAGTGCTTCGTGAATGTCGGCCCGGCGTTCGAAGCGAATGCGAAGACGATGGAAGTCGTGACGCCAGGCAGAAGGATGTTCGCCCAGCCCGTTATGCGGTATCGAAGTAACGCTGTGCCAAAGCGACCCAATACCGCACGCCGGCGGGAATGATGTCGTCGTTGAAATCGTAATTCGGGTGATGCAACGCCGACGAGGCATGCCCATCAGGCGCATTGCCGATCAGCGCATAGGCGCCTGGCCGCTCCTCCAGCATGAAACCGAAGTCTTCCGATGTCATATTCGGTGCAATGCCACTGTGAAGGCGTTCTTGGCCGAACGTTTCACCGATGACCGCTTCGCACAGGGCTGTCTCGGCCGGTGTGTTGATCGTCGCGGGATAGTACTGGAAGAACGTCACCTCGATTTGCGCGCCATAGGCGGACGCGAGCCCTTCGCACATGAGCTGAATGTCACGCTGCAACTTCTGTTGCAACGTGGTGGACAGCGTACGAATCGTTCCCCGCAACTCGGCGCTGTCGGGAATGACGTTGTCCGTTTTGCCTGCATGAAACATGCAGACCGACACCACGGCGGGGTCCACGGGGTCTTTGTGCCGCGCTGCGATCGTCTGGCATTGGAGCACCATCGAACACGCCAACGGGATCGGATCGAGGCCCAGATGCGGTTGTGCCGCATGCGCACCCTTGCCGGTCACCGTGATTTTGAACCGGGAGCCCGCGGCCATGATCGCGCCCGTTCGCAGCCCGAAATGTCCCGCGGGCAAACCGGGCCAGTTATGCATGCCGAACACCGCTTCCGTCGGACATTGCTCGAACAGGCCGTCATCGATCATCTTGCGCGCCCCCGCCCCGCCCTCTTCGCCGGGCTGAAACACGAAGTGCACCGTACCGGGCAATTGCGGCAATCCCTTTAGAACGCGCGCGGCGCCGAGCAACATCACGGTATGACCATCGTGCCCGCACGCATGCATGATTCCGTTCGCGCACGATGCGTGCGCAAAATCATTGGCCTCTTGGATCGGCAAAGCATCGAGATCCGCCCGCAGTACGATTCCCCGATCGGGGTTCCTACCCGGCAAGCTCGCGACGACTCCGGTTCCTCCTAGGCCCCGCGACACTGCATAACCGAGCGATTCCAACTCGCGGGCGACGATATCGGCGGTCCTGCGTTCTTCGAATCGCAATTCCGGATGGGCATGCAGGTCGCGTCGCAACTTCAACCAATGCGCTTGATGGGCATTCAACGAAGTCTCGGCAATGGCGGAGGTATCCAATCTAAGTCCCTTTTACAAAGTAGATAGCATCGAACGCACAGCGCGCGGTGTCAAACGTCGCGGCGGCTTCAATCGAAGAACCCGAGGATCGACTTCACCTCCATGTACTCTTCCATGCCTTCGAGCCCGTACTCCCGGCCATTGCCCGACTGCTTGTACCCACCGAACGGCGCCTGCGGATCCCAGGCCGGATTGTTCAGATGCACCTGGCCCGACCGAATTTTCGCGGCGACCGCACGCACGAGCGCCTTATCCGTGCCTTGAACGTGCGCGCCGAGCCCATAAACCGTATCGTTCGCAATCGCGACCGCTTCGTCGACCGAGTCGTAGGGAAGAATGGCGAGGACCGGACCGAAGATCTCCTCCTGAGCGATCATCATATCCGTCCGAACGCCGGAAAAGATGGTGGGCCGCGCATAGAAACCCCGATCGAATTGCGCGGGCCTTCCGGGGCCGCCTACGATCAACTTGGCCCGTTCGTCGATGCCGGCTTCGATCATCTCTTGCACTCTGCCGAACTGCGCGCGATTGGCCAGCGGGCCGTGCGTCGTCACTTCGGCGAACGGATCGCCGACGATCATTTGTTCGGTGGCCGCGACGGCCAACGCTTCGACCTGGTCCAGCACGTTGCGCGGCACGATCATCCGCGTCGGCGCGCTGCACGACTGCCCCATGTTCCGGAACGCGGCCGCAACCCCTAACGACACGGCGCGGGGCAGATCGGCATCGGGCAACACGACGTTCGGCGACTTGCCGCCCAGCTCTTGCGCAACGCGCTTGACCGTCTGCGCCGCGGCTTGCGCCACGAGTACGCCGGCGCGCGTCGATCCGGTGATCGACACCATATCGACCTGCGGGTGCGAGGCGAGCGCGGCGCCGACCGTCGCACCACTGCCGTTCACCAGGTTGAACACGCCGGCGGGAACGCCCGCATCCTCGATGACTTCGGCAAAGAGCAGCGCGCTCAGCGGCGAGAGTTCGCTGGGTTTCAAAACCACCGTGCAGCCCGCGGCCAGCGCGGGACCGACCTTGGCCGTGATCTGATAAATAGGCCAGTTCCACGGCGTGATCAGCGCACA
>JBQCDS010000561.1:0-17942 GCA_051961035.1 Trinickia sp.
GGCACCGACAAGTTGCCCTTCTCGTCGACGGCCAGCGCCTGCCATTGCGAGCCCGTCCACGCGAATGCTCTTCCAAGCGTCGAGACGAGCCGCACATCGCCGATTTGCAACGACGACAGAGGGATCCCCAGCGCATTCGGGTCCATCAAATCGTTGTAGGTCGAAACCGCGCCCCCCCAATGCATCGAGCCGAGCTCTGTCCACATGACGCCGTTGACCGTGTTCGAGCAAGTGAGCACATTGCCAAGGTTGTCCGACGTCACTTTGCCCAGATCCACGTATCGGGTCCCGGTGGCGTCGAGCGTACTGTCGCAATCGGCGTCGCTCTGACGATCTGAACGAACATCCGACAGCACGATCGGCGCATGCATCGTATTGCCGTCGGTTACGCCCGTCACCGATACCGGCTGACGGTAAAGAAAATCGCCGCTCGCCCCCGAGCTGCCCGTGTAGTAGATTTGGCTCACCAGGTGCCCCGCGCCCGTCGCCGTCCCGTTGCAATTCGTATTGGTCGGATTGATTGTCGTCAGCGGCGCCGACCAACTGCCGAACGCACCATTCGCCACGCCGTTGTCCTTCGCTTGGATTGCACCAGCGCCCGCACCGGCGTTGGCGACGATGTTGCCGAGCGTGCGATCGTCGATCGTCTGGCCGCCTTCCGTCACGAGGAAAGCGACGATGTCCTTTAATCCCGTGCCGCCGGTCCAACCGGCGCCGGCGCCGTGATAGACGAGCAGGCAGGGCTTTTGTTGATAGGCATTGAATGCTTGTATCGACGACGGCAAATAGGCGCCGAGCTTATAGCCAGTGGGCGTCGATGCGGTGAGCCAAATCTTGAGCGGCGTGGTTGCCGACATCGCTGCCGTGATCAATGTCGAATAGTTGTCCTTGATGAGTTGCGCGGCCGCGGTGGAAACCTGCGATTGATACAGCGCGGCCTGCTGTGCACGCGCGTTGCCCGACGCGGTGCTGACCAACGTTGTAAAACCGGCGAACAAAATCGCGGCGATCGCCAGCACCGCGAGCGTCTCGAGCAGCGTGAATCCCTTCGTTCTGTCGAATCGATGTAGCGAAATCAGATCTTCTTCCACGACGCGTTCGGCTAGCAAAGAGTTAGAAAACGTCCAGCGCCTCCCAAACGGGAACGCCGTTCGGGACCACGTTTTGAACCACCGGCGGCAACTTGACATTCGACGGTACGCTCGATGTCGGATTGGCGACGATCGTGCCGTTGTATGCGGCGCCCGCGAACACCGAGTGCTGCGCCAGTTCTTCGAGCGCGCCGATGAAGTTGATCGCCGGCACGCTTGCCGAATACACCACCACCGTATTGCCTTTCACATAGTTACGCCACGGCGAATGGGCAACGTAGGCACCCACCGACGGCAGACTCGCATTGGGCACGCTGGCCGAGAACGCCGCGTCGGGATGCGTTTGCACATAACGGATGACCGCCGTGCGATAGGCGGCGAAATCCTGTGCAAGCGCAGCCGCGCTTGGCGGTATCGAAGCCAAGCGCTGCTCGCCGATTTGCGACACCGCCGCGGCCAACAGGCCGGACAGGATCATGAAGACGACGATCGGATACATGAGGGGTACGCTGTGCGACCGTTCGCGTTGCAGGGCGTACGCGCGATTAACTCGTGAATTCCCAATTGACCGTGTTGGAGTCGGAACCGCAGGCGGCAATGGCGTCGGATGCGACTAGTGGCGCCGCCGCAGGCGTCGTTTTAGTGTCCGTGCTGACGGTTGAAAAATTACCCGAATTTGTCAACGCTGCGACGCAGGCGGATTTCGGCACGCTCTTATAGGAGATTTCCGCCGCCGCATTGGTGGCGTCCCACCCCACGGTGACCGCACCACCCCATGCATTGGTTACTGCGTTAGACGCGTCGACTTGCAACGTAGACGGCAACGCGTTCGCCGCGACCAGGCCAGCAATCCCAGAGCCCAAGTTCGTTTGCAGCTGGATCCCGTCCCCGTATGTGGAGCGCACCGCACTCTGAATCGCAGTCACTTCTTCCGTCAACGCATTGGAATGCGCCGACGAATACGCGCTCCTCAACAATGCCACGGCGCCTAGCAGGATCAGGGCCGCAATGCCGAGAAACGCGATGGCCTCGACCAGCGTCGCCCCCCGCTGCGCCTGGCGGCCGGCTGCGTGCCGTTTTCCGAAGTTGATTTTTGTCGATTCAATTTTTCTTTGCATCATGCTCTCCTTCATTGACCACGATTGATCGCTTCTTTGGCTGACTTGGCTAACGATCGAATTCGATGAACCTCCGCACGCCCGCCACACTTCACCGCTCCACGAATTTCTTCCCCGACTTCCATCGCTTCACCTCGCCGAATCACTGAAACGTCCATGCAATCGTGTTCCCCGCCGCGTTGTTGCACGCGCTATACGCTTGGTTCAGATCTGGCGAGCCGGTGCCGAGATCGTTGTTGTTGACCGTAATGTCGGTCCAACCACCGCCGGATACGACCACACGTCGGCAGATATCGCTGGGCACCGCGCCGTATTGCACTTGCACGCTGGCACCCGTGCCGACGGGGTTGAGCGTCACGGCGCCGCCCCATGTGTCGCTGACCGTGGCGGTTGCCCCGCTGCGGCTGATCTTGAGCGTCGGCGGCACCGCGCTCGCCTGAGCAAGCGCGGCGATCGATACGTTCGAATAGCTGTTTTCCGACGCATAAACATCGCGGACATTGTTGGCCAGCGATGCGACTTCGTTGGCTAAGCGCGTCCCTTGCGCGCTCGTAAAACTCGGGCCGAAGAGAGCGAGCACGCCGGCCGTAATCAAAGCCGCCACGGTCAGGTAACCCAACGCTTCAAGCAGCGTCGCTCCGCGCTGCCGCGACAACCGACGATCAAGCATTCTTCCTTTACACCGAACGCAACAGGTCATGAAAACCCCCATGCGATCGTATTGGCGTTACCCGCGCATGCCACCGCAGCCTGCGCGGCAGTGATGCCGCTCGTCGGCTGCGCCACGTTGTTGACGGTGACGCTGGTCCAGTTTCCGCTCGACAGCAGCGCGGCCATGCAGACCGCTTTCGGCACATTGCCGTAGGTCAATACGGGCAAAGAAGCGGCGTTCAAAGTGAGCGTGACCGCACCGCTCCACGCGTTCGTGAGCGTCACGTTGCCGCCGGCAACCGCAGCCTGCAACGTGCTCGGAAATGCACCGTGGTGGTAAAGGTCGATCATCGAAAGCGCCCCATACCCGCCCGTACTGGGCAATGAATAGAGCTCACGCACGTTGGCCGCAATCGCATTGGTTTCGTCGATGAGCCGTGCGCCGTTCGCACTGCGAAACGAGACACCGAACAAAGCCGTCGCGCCGGCCGCCACGATCGCCGCGATGCTCAGAAACGCGATTGCCTCGAGCAATGACGCTCCGCGCGCCTTGCTGCGCGAGCTTCGATTGCCGAGGGCGGCGATTTCAGGAACGGGCCGACGATTCAACGTCTTCTCCTTGAATGCTCGCGATCAGTGCATGGTGGACGTCATCGTGGCAATCGCTTGCTGAATGCCGAAGAAACCCGTCACCAGCCAGCCGATCACCAACGAGAGCACCGCTATCGAAAAGCCGTTGAGCTTGCGCATCTGCGCGCTCACCGTCTGAACGCCCTCTTCCATCCACTCTTCGGCCAGCGTGCGCAACGCTTGATCGAAGCCGTTGTACTCGGCGTAGATGCAAAGGTCGTCGATGATTTCCTTGGACGGGAATCGATATCCCGCGCTCTTGAGCGCCTCGCCCGCATTCAGGCCCGAGCGCACGCCAAAAATCGTGTCTTCGATTCGAACTTGCAGCCACGGCGACGCTTTCTCGGCCAGCTTGCTGAGCGATTTCTCGACGGTGTAGCCGGAGGTTTGCAGCGAAGCGAACGCGACGAGAAAGCTGCAACCGCTGATGAGCCGATAGATCGAATAAGGCGGATAACCGTCGAGCACGATACGCGGGCCTCGCCGCCACCGAGACAGCGAAAGCCAAAACGCGACGGCGATCGCCACGAGAACGGCGATGCACGGTACGATCCACTGCTGCACGAGCGTCGACATCACGTACAGCGAGTGCGCCGCGCCCTGCCAGCGTGACGGATCGACGATCCGCGCGAACTGCGGAACGACGCGCACGCCGAACAGATAGATGTAGACGATCACCATGCACAGCACGGCCACCGGATAGGCGATCCCGCCGACCACGGCCGCTCTGATCTTGCGCCCCGCCGTCACCACGCCTGCCACGGATTCGAGTGCGACCTCCAGGCGCCCCGATTGCTCGCCCGCGAGGATGATCATCTGCTCGGCGTACGGCACCCATCCTTCCATGCCTTCGGCGAGCATGCCGCCGTTCTGCACGACGCGGCGCCAATCGGCCAAGACGATCGCCTCGGCCTCGTTGGGTTCGCGCCCATCGCTCGATGCGCGAAGCTCGAGCTCGTCCAGCACGCGCAGCAACGGCAGGCCGTTGCTCAGCATCTTGCCGATCTTGCGGTAAAGACGCAGACGAGCCGTGCTCGTGAGCTGCAGCTTCGCCCAGTAGCGATTCAGGTCAAGTTCCATAGCCCGTACCCGCCACGACCGGCATCGCGCGAATGATGTCCGCACTCGGCAGCAAGCGTCCGACGACGCGCTCCGCCATGCGAGGATCGACCAGGCCGCTCGCGACCTTCTGAATCGTATGATCCATGACCGTTTGCCCGTCGAGCGCGCGGCGCCAGTAGTCAGCGGCAGCGGCTTTGCCTTGCGTGCGCAACAACGAGAAGAACTGCGCATCGGTGCGGATGACTTCGGCCACCACCGTGCGGCCCAGCGTGCCGCGCCCGCGGCAATGCTCGCAGCCCTCGCCCGTCACGCATACTGCCTGCAATCGGCCGCCCACCGCGCGCCGCACGCGCTCCATCAATGCCGCATCGAGCTCATGCGCCACATCGACGAATCGTTGCTTGCAATGGGAGCACAGGACTTTCACGAGGCGCTGGCTGATGAGGCCCGAAACGATGGTCTCGTCGGCCACCATGCTGAGCGGCAGGCCAAGATCCACTAAGCGGTCGACGATCGCGATCGCGCTGTTGGCATGCACGGTCGTCCAAACTTGGTGGCCCGTCATCGACGCGCGCAGCGCGATTTGCGCCGAAGCGCGATCGCGAATTTCGCCGATCATGATCGTGTCCGGATCGAGCCGCATCGAATTGGCGATGGCCGCCGAAAACGCCGCCGAGCGCGCCTCTTCCCCACTCGCGTTGACCACCGGCGTTTGCACGGCGCCGGGAATCGGATATTCGACGGGATCTTCGACGGTAATGACGTGCGCGCCGCCCGCCGTTTCGCGAATGAGCTCGGTCAATACGCGCTGCAGGGTCGTGGACTTGCCCGAGCCCGTGGGCCCGCTGATGATGTTCATGCCCTCGGGATGCTGGCGCAGCACGGCCATATCCGCCGCCTGGGCCGCGGTGAAGCCCAAGTCGGTCAGATCCGTCGCGTCGCCCGCGTCGTTGTAGAGCAAGCGCAACACCATCACATTGCCCTCGCTCGTCGGCGCCGTCGCGATGCGAACGCCGAACAGCTGCTCGGGCAGCTTGTCTCGATCGGCGATGCTCGCGTCCTGCCGCTCGGTCGGCTTGTAGGTGTTGTCCGCCACGCTCGCCATGGCCGAATAAAACGTCGCGAGCAAGCGTTCGCCGAAATAGCGCGGCTGCTCGCCCATGCGTACGAGCTCGTTGTGAATCCGGAAGTAGGTGACCGAATTGAACTTCTGAACGCGAATATGAATGTCCGACGCGCGTTCTCGGCATGCTCGCGCGATCAACTCCTTCGCGGCCACCTGCATCTCCGTGTGCTCGATCAGCTCGCTCACGCCTCCTTCGCCGCGCGCACTGCGATAGGCCGCACGCACCGCCTCCAAGCTGACGAGCTTTTGCGTGTGCAGATGATTGATGCGGTTCAAGCGCGCGCAATACGAGAGCACGAAAGGATTCATCTCGTGCCCTTCCGCCACCAGCAAGCGGCCGTCGTCGAGCAGACACAGGAACTTGCGTTCCTGCTCGCTTGCGGCCAATGGGCCGAAGCTGCTCAATGCCGTCGCGTTCGCCACGTCCACCGCATCGCCTCGCGGCAACGTCGAGTTCGTCGACGAGGCGCTCCCCGCACCGGCCGTCCGTGCGGGCTCGTTGCGGTTGTTAAGGTTGTTCCGGTTGTTTGCGTTGTTCGAGAAGAGAGCCATGACGTTACTCCGCTCTGCCTTGAAACCGCGGTGCGAGCGTGACGTCACCCAGCGTATTCGCCGGGCTCGCCTGCGTCTCGCCCAGTGCCGTTCCTGTTTCGCCGTCGCTCGCGCCCACCCGCAGACGCATGAGCCTGCCGTTGCGCAAACGAACCGTCACGGCGCCTCGCTCGATCGCCGCGACGCGAATGCCGTCGACGATCGTGTCGCCCGGCGCCGCTTCGAATTCGCTGCCGTCGCTCAGGCGCACGGTCGCGATTCGCGTCGTGCCCATCCCCTCGACAGCGACGACTCGGATGTTGCCGACAGAAGGCGCCGCCGGCGTGCCCCTCAGTGCTTGCAGGCGCGCATCCACCGCTTGCTGCGCTTCGAGCTCCTTGAGCTTCGCTTGCAACACCACCGTCTGATCCTGCAACCGCGTGAGTTCGTCGGCAGCTGCGGATAGCACGGGCTGCGGCGCCGGCGCTGCCGCGCTTGCAGCCGCGAGCGATGACGCCGCAGACGCACGCGACGGAGCAGGCCCGGCCGGCTTAGCGGATGCAGCCTGAGACGCTTCCTTGGCGTGCGCGGGCATCGTCAGCGCGGCCGGCAAACCAACAAGCAAACACAATGCGATGCAGACGCGTTGACGATTAGCGGACATAAACCTCTCCCTGAAGCGACCATTGGCCACCGTGATAAGCAAGCCGTTCGATGCGCACGCCGGGTCGATCGATCAAAGCGGCCACTCGCAATGGCGAGAGCCCGCCCAAGTTCACTTCGAGCGTCCAAGCTCGCCAATCCGGGGCTGCGGGCCGCGCCATGCCAAGCTGAGAGATCGGCCCAGACGGAGCCGGTGCTGCCGGCACCGGTGCGAGCTTCGCCTCGCGCCCAATCTGCTGAAAGCGACTCAGCAAATCCGTGCGCACGGCATCGGTGCCGAGCGTGTCGTCGCCCCCTGCATCGACTGTCAGCGGTGCGTCGAACGACGCATGATTGCCTGCCGCATCGATTCGGGCGCGAGGCTGCCGCGCCAGCAGCAGCGCGATCGTCGAACCGTTGCGTGTCCACGAGTACGTGACGCCATTGGGCGTGCAGGCGTATTGCTCGAGCGCCCATCCGCCGGCGGACACGGTCGTGAATGCATCGAGGCATGCTCGCGCGAACGCGTCAGGCCGAGGCTGCGTAGCCCATGGATGGGGCGGCGGCTGATGCGCGTTCTGGGCGATGCGATGAGCGGCATGCGCCGCCCTAAGCGCCGCTTCCTGTTCGCTTCGCAATTGCCGCTGATGCATGACGTAAGCCCACGGCCCCGCCACGGCAAACGCCAGCGCCGTGGCAGTAGCGCCGATGACAACCGGCCGCGGCACTGTCCGATTGACAGGCTCGAGCCCCAACCAGCGGTTGATGCGCGGCTTGCCGTTACGCCGTGGAAAAAGATCTTCGATGCGGCGGGGGTAGAAGTTGTGGTAGCCCTGCTCCTCGAGTTCGGGCTCGCCGATCACGACATTCCAGCCGCCCAGCAGATAGTCCGCCTGCAAGCGATCGAGCACGCGCTCGCGCGGGCCGGCCCAATCGCCGTTCGGCAGGAACAGGCCGTCGCGTATGGCGAAATACGCCCACATGCCATCGGGCAGCTTGAACGCGCCGAGCCAGTTTTGCGCGCGTTGCTGGCGGCCGTCGAAGTAGGCGCCTTCCACCGCAATCGTTTTCGAGACCATCGCACCGAGCGACGCCATGCCGGGACGTGCGCCATCCGCGCGATTGGCGAAACCGACCATGGCGCCGCCGCGATCGATGCGCAGCGCCATCAGATCGAATTTCGTTTGACGCCCGATCCCGATCGCTTCCTTGCGCAGTTCGCGACGGCGCGACAGCGACTGCCAAAAGAGGCCGCAGATAAAGCGGTGACGATGAATCTCGGTGATGTGGATCGCCATGATCGATTCGCCCTTTCATACCCCGGCGGTCAGCACAGGCGTAATCAAAATGACGATGATTTCGCGCGAACGCGAGGCGCTGAGCGAGCCGCCCAGCAACGCGTTCTGAGGGACGCCCACGCCTTGCTGAGTTCCGTCGTCGGCTAACCCCTCATATCCGCTCAGCACGAGCGTCTGCCCTGATTTGATGGCGACGCGCTGAAGAAAATTGCGCGTTTCGACGTTGGGCAGCTCGATTGTCTGCCCCCCGCTGCTGATCGTATCGAGCGATAGGAGCTGCGACAGATTGGTGTAGAACTGCATCATCACCGTGCCGTCGTCGAGCACGTGCGGCAGCAACGTCAGATTGAAACCGGTGGTGACCGTGCCCGGCGTCAGCGCGGTTTGCGAGCCGACGTTGATCGTGTTCGTGGTGGAAACCTGCGCCAAATAGCTCTTTTGCGTGGCCACTTGCACGGGTACCGGCTGATCGTTGAGCGTCGTCACGGAAGCCGACGTCTTGCGACGCACGCTGCCTTGCGTGGAGAGCGCGTTGATCATCGCGCTGGTGCCCGATGCCCGGCTCGACGGCGTGATCACCGAGGCCGAGAATTCGTTCGTGCTCGTCGGGATGGGCAACGTGGTCGTGATGCCGAACCTCGTACCGAGTGCTTGATAAACCGCCGTCCAATTGATCCCGTAGCTGTCGCTGTTGCTGAGCGTGACGCTGAGCACCGTGACGTTGACGAGCACCTGGCGCGACAAAACGCGATTCTCGAGGTTCATGAACTCGGATACGCGCTCGAGCACATCGGGTGTATCGGTGACTGCGATGGAGCCTGTCGCGGGCGACGGCACCACGCTGCCATACGAGGACAGCATCGACTTGATCGACGACTCGAGGCTGCTGAATACGGAGAGCTGCGCCGTCATCGACGTGTCGGCATTGTTATTCGACGACGACGAACTACTGCCCGACGAGGCCGTTGAGGCACCCGACATTCCGCCTGCGCCCGAACCCGCCGAGACGGGGTTGTTGGTCGCCGCGCTCACCACATCCGCGGTCAGCTTCGCATCGCCCGGAATCGAGGTGACCTGGAACACCCTCGTATCGGTGAAGTAGAAGACGATATTGCCGTCGGTAAATTTCCACGACACGCCGAAGCGCGCGCTCGCCGTGTCCAATAGGCCTTTGAGCGTGCCGCCTTGAAACGCGATATGCACGTTAGCCGGCAGCGAGCGGCCGCCGCTCGTCGAGACATTGCGTGCGCGCGCGCTCGACATCATGCCCGGCGGCAGAGGCGGCACGCCGGCCGCCCCGGTCGAGTGGGCGCCCGCCGACGACGCGTCGTAACCCCCGCCCATCGCGCGTTGAGCCGCCAAAGCGGCACTCGCCGCGACGCGCGTGGGCACGGCGGTCAGCCGGGTGATTCGCTCAGCGAATTCCTGCAATGACGACACCGTGCGGTCGAACATTGCCGGCCGGTCGAACAGTGGCGGCAACGCGTCAGCGCGTGCGACGTTCACTCGCGTTCCCGATAGCCAAAGGCCGTTGTTCACGACAACGTTGTCGCGATCGTGCACACGCGCGTCGCCGTCCTGCAGTCCGTGAAGCACCGTATCCGCTTGCGCGGTATCGGACGCGACGTCGCGATTGATGCGACCCATCAAGCCCGTGCACCCGGGCAGCAGGCATGCGACGGCGAGCGCCGCCGCCAGAACATTGACAACGCGCTTCATGCGGCCCCCTCGCCTACGACTCGAATGACTTTGTTCCCCTTGTAGAGAATGACTTGTATCGGCACTTGCGATCGCTTGAGTGCCTGCGCAACCGCGTTGAGCGCATCCTCGAGGGTGCCGTTGATCGTTGCCGACGCATCGATCGAAAAATCAGTCGGCACGTCCCAGACGAACTGCCAGCCCGCCTCGCTTGCCCAACGCGCGAGCGCGGTCCTGACCGAGCGATCGGCGGGCGCGATATGCCAAGCACGCACGGTCGTCGGCACTCTCGGTGCGACACTTGCCGCTTCGGCTGCCGGCGGTTGCTCGGGCTGGCGTTGCGCCGCCTGCATTGGCGTGTGCTGCAAGGACGGCGCGACCTCGGTCTTGCGCGTCGCTGCCGATGCGTCACCGAGCCTGCGCGTCGCTGCACCCACATCGGTCGGTTGCATTGCGCTCGCCGTGCCGGCACCGGACCACGCGAGCATCGGCGGTTGCTTGGCGATGAGCGTGGCTGCCGAGTACGACGGATCGGCAGGCGCGCGCTCAGGCAGTAGGCGTGCTTGCCTCGACGGGAACGCTTGCGACTGCCCGCTGCTCGGCAACACCACCGCATTCGCGCCCGAACCGGCGCCTTTTCCTTCCGACGATGACGCAACCGCGAGCGCGTCCGGCTCGACGTCGGCCGCTCGCTTCGTGATGGTTACGAGTCGCAAGTCGGTATCGACATCGGCGAAGAGATCGGGGTGATCGGCTAGGATTTGCTGCAATACCTCGGCAAACGAACGATGGCCGCGCCAACTCACGGGCGTATCGGCCCACGCCCCGGCATTGGGGAGATTGATGCTAAAGCCGCGCGGCGCAGTGGCAACGAGCGCTTCGCGCAGTGAAACGCGATGTCCGTCGCGCATCACTGTTTGCCGCAACGGAGCGTGCCCATGAATCACGAGTCGGCCACCTGCCTGCGCGATTTGAGCGGCGCTGCACAAAGGCGCGGCGATACTCGACGCAAAGAACGCACAAGCCAACGCTGGAATGAAAGTGCAATTTCGCATCAATAACAACGCTCACACGAGGAACCCATAAAACATCCGCGGCCCCCGCCAACCGCATGCGGATGGCGTGAACTGTCGGGCCGATTGCGTTCGGCGCCAATTGTTAAATTGCGCCCGCGAATGCTCCATGACTTGTGACGAACTGTTACGTTGAGCACGCGCGCCACAAGGCTGCCCACTACCCTGTCACAGGTGGACGAATCCGATTTTCAAAGCGGCCTTACAGCCACTGCTATCGGCATTCAGATGAATGTCTTTAATGTGGAATTACCCTACCCCCAAGCTTCCTTATGCCTAAGCCACCCAACGGTGGATTTTTCCGATTCCTCACACGCCTGCGAGCAAAACGTAGCATGTCCAATAAGCAAACGCCACCGTCGGCATGCCAATCGGTTAGCGTCCCGGCGAAACCGCATGATAAGCAGTCTTTCGAGAAATGGTAGCGATTCGGCGCAAAAAATATTGTTTAGTGCTTGTTCATTTTTTTAGTGAACTAAAGGCCATATTGTGAACAAAATTACAGTGCCCTTTTTCCGAGGCTTGAAAAACGAATCAGCCACGGCATCAAAAGACCTTTATCGATCGAATCGAAAAATCCGAGAGCGTTACGTCGGATCCGAGATGACAATATTGATCGTTTTGCTCGGATCGCCAGCGAGGCCCATCGCCGCGGCATCGTCGGTCGGGAATTGATAGGCCCTGATCGCATCGCCATCGCCCGAAGAGCGTCCGTTGGACAGCGTCTGCGTCATGTTGATCCGGCGGCCGCTGAAATCCACCGGTCCGTCTACCGCGCTGATGTCGGGATCGCCGTCGCCGTCCTCCTGGATCTTTTCGTTCGGATGCGTGTTGCCTTGCGCGTCGGAGGGCGAGATACGCGTGCCGATGTCGCCAAAGCCGGCGACGAACGTCCCTGTTTGGCCGGGCGCCAACGTGATCGTCGCCTTATTCACGCCTTGAACCGAATACGTAAGCGATTGCGTTCGGTTCGTTGCGTTCGTCACATTGAAGACCTTATCGGTCCCTGTCCCGGTGTACTTGACCACCGAGGAAGCGGGGCTGATACCGCTGCTCGGTGCGGCCTGGAGCACGCCCCCTGCGTTGTACGTGAGCGACGCATCGCGGGCAGTTGCCGAGGGTGTCGCGCTGCGGTCGTTCGATGACGTCGTGTCCGGCAGGGAGGAAAAGCGTGTCCCGGCCGGCGCTGCCGCGGGCGTGTCCGTGCTTGAGTCCGGCAAAGGGCTGCCCCACCCCCAGTGGTTGCCTGCCCCGCCGCTACCTTGATTGACACCGCCGCTTGGAGCTTGCGCGACGATCTCGAGAATGAACTGTAGTAGGTGTGCGATCAGTGCTTGAGAGATCTGCGCTTGCTGGCCCGACGTCGGGTCGAAAAGGGCACCCACGTCGAGACTCGATGGCGAGACCGTCAAAACGGACATTTGGCGCCCTTCAAAGTCGTGACTGATGCCCCGAGTCTAGTTCGCCCGTCGCGGGCTAACTCGGCCGAATCGAAGTTAAGTTCACGAATGCGAAGCAAGCGCGGCGAGGCGGCGAATCCAGGCGCGAGCGAACCCATATGCTCCGTGGCGAGTTGGAGCGTTGCCTCAACGCTCGCACCAACGCGATGAGCCGCCAAACGAGGCGGCTCATCGCGTCAGTCACGCCTTCCGGTCGGATCGGATCAGATGTGGAAGATCTGCGCGATGATCGAGGCACCGATGAACGTGCCGGCATTCGACACGAATGAAACCAGCACGATTCGCCAGCCGAGCTTACGAAAGGCGGGAATGTCCTTCGCGATGGACAGCCCGGCGAAGGTCAGCATCGGCGTCGTGACGCCGAGAAAGTCATTGCGCGCGCTGAGCGCGGCGATTTCGGTTCCCCACGGGCAAGCGGGAGACGTCAGGAACATCGCCGCGATCGACACCCAGCAGACAGCGGGAATCTTGCGCCCGGTTAGTTGAGCAAGCGCATCGCCCGCGATCGTTGCGAAAACCATGATGGCCATCCCCGGCAATCCTTGCATCGGTGTCGTGCCGTGAGTGATCCAGTCCGCCACGAGCGCCATCACCGCGGTCACGCACCACGCCATGATCTTGCCGCCATAGCGAAGCTCGGGCGCTTGCGTTTTCACTTCGCCGAGCGTCGGCCCGCTTTCGCTCGCCGTGGACGCACTCGATGCTTTGCTCGTGCGGCCGATGAGCGGCTCCAGCAGCCGATATCCCCACACTGCCATCGGCAGCGAGATGAACAGCGTGAAGTAAGTCCCGATCGTGGTGGTGATGAGATTGCTTGCGGCAGCGAACGTGAGCACGGATTTCGCCATCTCAGGGGTCTGTTGCGCCGCGATCGCGCCCGAGGCGGCCGCCATCATGCTGCCCGAACCGACGCCCGAACCCATGGCAAGCGCGAGCGGATTGAAGATACCGAGGCTCGCGATGAAGCCGGCGAAGATCGCGATAAACACCGCCCCGAATACCGTACCGGTCAAATACTCGGCCAGCACGCCGCGCCCTTCCGCGGAATCCATACCGTACCGTTCGCCAATGATGGCCAAGCTCGGCTCGCGTCCCACCGAGAACGTCGCGCCAATGGCTTCGCGCTTGATACCGAGAAAGAGTGCGAGCGGCAAACCAAGCAGGATGGTGCCCACGAAATGTCCCAGCTCCTGAAAGCCGAGTGCCCAACCGGCGGCAGCGAGCTTCGGTAGCGCGCTGCCCACGAGCAGCCCGAGCTTCGACACGAAAAGAAGCAGCGCCGGCTGGAGAATCGCCGCAGAAAGATACTGACTCTTCACATCGAGCCGCGCCGAACTGGACCATCGATCGCTCGCGAGGCCTAGCGCCGCACCGAGCAACAGCGCCCAGATCATCGGTAGAAGCACCACCTTCCCCGGCCCTATCGTGAACGTGAAGGAGCCAATGAACTCGGCAATCAACAAAATAATGCCGGCATAAAACAGCAACTTCGCCGCAGCCAGTCCGCTACCTTCGCCTTGCTCGGCGAGCATCGTGTGTTCCATTTCGTGTCTCCGTCCCCATAGCACTCGCGCGTCGTTCGAGGCGCGAGGTCAATCAATCACAGATAGCCGAATGCAGTCGCCGGCTCTTTGGCCGTTTCAACCCATATGCTCTTTGTCTGCGTGTACTCGTACAGCGCTTCCACGCCGCTCGAACGACCGTAACCGCTCATGCCGTAACCGCCGAAGGGTGAAGCGACATGGATGGTCTTATAGCCGTTGATCCAAAACGTGCCGGCGTTGACCGCTCCCGCCACCCGGTGTGCGCGTGCCACGTCGTTCGTCCACACCGCGCCGGCCAAACCGAACTCCGTGTCGTTGGCGATCGCGATGGCCTCCTCTTCCGTGTCGAAGGGAATCGCAGCAACGACGGGGCCGAAAATCTCGGTCTTGGCCACCGCCATCTCGTTCGTGACATTGGCGAGCACCGTGGGCGAAACAAAATAACCGCCCCCTGATGAAGCGGCGGAGCCCGCCGCCAGGGTCGCGCCGGCTTTCACACCGTTCGCGATCATCGACATCACATGCTCGTACTGCTTGCGGTTATTGATCGGGCCGACTTCCGTCGCATCGTCGAGCGGCTGGCCGACGCGGATTTTTTTCGCGCCGGCGGCAACCATGCTCACGAACTCGTCGTACACCGAGCGTTGCACCAGTAGGCGAGACCCCGCCACGCAGCTCTGGCCCGCGCCCGCGAAAATGGCCGCCTGCGCTGTCAACGCGGCACGCTTCTTATCCGCATCGGCAAAGATGATGTTTGCCGATTTGCCGCCCAGTTCTAGCACGCACGGCAAGACGCGTTTGGCCGCCGCTTCGGCAATGCGCGCGCCCGTGGCCGGCGAACCCACGAATACGACCTTTTTGACGGCGGGGTTGGCGATCGCCGCTTGCGCCACCGTGTGGCCGAAGCCTGCGAGCACATTGATGAGGCCCCGCGGTGCGCCCGCTCGTTCGGCCAGCATCGCGACCACGAGCGACGTGAAAGGCGTGAGTTCCGACGGCTTCAACAAGACCGCATTGCCCATCGCGATGGCGGGCGCCACTTGCCACCCGCAGGTGAAAATCGGCGCGTTCCAAGGGGTGATTTGCAGCACCGTGCCGGCGGGTTCGCGACGCGTGTAATTCAGATGCGTGGTGGGCACCGGAATGACATCGCCATAGAATTTGTCGGCCCACCCGCCGTAGTACTCGAACATCTCGGCCACTTTGGCGACTTCGCCGCGGCAATCCCGGATCGGCTTGCCCGATCCGATCGATTCCAAGCGTGCAATATGCTCCGTATCTTTGCGCAGTTCGCGCGCGATATCGAACATGACGCGGCCGCGTGCCGCATGCGTCAGGGCCCACCATTGCTTCTGCGCCCGCTGCGCCGCGTGCGCAGCCTGTTCGACGATCGCGGCGCCTCCATCCTTGTAGGCGAGACTCGGTTGGCCCGTTGCGGCGTCGTAGAGTTGAATCGGATCGCAAGCGCCCTCGACGAGTTCCCCGCCGACGAACGAGCCGATCGTCTTCGCACCGGGAAAGAAATGCGTGAAGGCGGCCAAAAGCGTTTCTGCGATGTTCTGTTCCATTTCAATGATCCGTTAGCGTGCTCAGTTGTGTTCGATGAACTGAACGATGCGATTGAAATCCTCCGCATCGCCGATGTGCTGCTCGCTGGCGGCCCACAGGCGTCCCGCCTCCTTGGCGATCGGTGCATTCGCATCGATGCCATCGAGCAGCGCCATCGCGAGACGCACGTCCTTGCGCATCAACTTCATCGTGAAGCCCGAATCGAACTTGCCGTTGAAAACCCAAGTCGGGTAGTTCGTCAACGTTGCACTGTTGCGCCCGGAACCCCCATTGAGGGCCTCGACGAGTTTTTCGGGATCGACGCCGACGGCCTGCGCGACGCGCACCGCTTCGCTCGTCGCCAGCAAGTGCACGCCGGTCAGCAAGTTGTTGATGATCTTCGTGACGTGGCCGGCGCCGACAGGCCCCACGTGGACGCGTTTCGCACTGATGACGGAGAGGATCGGCTCCACGGCCGCGATGTCCGCGTCGGCACCACCAAGCACCATCGTCATCGTCGCGGTAGCCGCACCTTTCGGCCCGCCGCTTACGGGGCCATCCACCAAGCCGACCTTGACCTGCGCGAGGGCTGCCGCCACTTTGCGCGTGCTTGCCGGATCGGCGGTCGTCGTGTCGACGACGATGAGGCCGGGCTTAGCGTGTGCCGCCACGCCGCCGGGCCCCAGCACGACCTCTTCAACCACAGCGGATGTGGGCAGCGAAAGAATGAGAACGTCCGATTCGCGGGCGATGTCCGCGATAGAGGCGCGGCCCGACACGCCTTGTTCCGCTAGCTTGTCGACGACGCCCGGCGCCGCGTCGTAACCGAGCACATCGTAGCCGCCCTTCTTGAGCGAGAGCGCCATGCCCCGCCCCATATTTCCTAGTCCAATGACACCAACCGTCTTCATCTATATCGACTCCAAAACGTACACACCGCAGATCAATAAGGGTTTTCACCTGCCGTCCCGCGCAATTCGGTGCTGTCATCTTCGATCTTGACAGCCGTACAATCAATGAACGCCGATATCGAAATCTGTTCGAATTTTTCGCACGCTCCCATGGCCGATCACCTCACCGAGAGCCGTATCGTCTATCTGTTCGAGGCCGTCAGGTGCGGGACCATCCGCGCCGCCGCCGATTGGTTGGATGTCGCCCCTTCCGCTATCAGCAGACAGATTGGGCTGTTGGAAGCGGAGTTGAACGTCGACCTGATCGAACGTCACGCGCGGGGCGTGACGCCAACCGAGGCAGGCCAATACGTCATGGAGTATTTCCGTGAACAACGCGCGCACCGTGACGACTTGATCGCCCGCCTACAAGAGTTGCGCGGGCTGAAAACGGGTCACGTCAACGTCGTTCTCGGGGAAGGGTTTGTCTCCGATTTGCTGTCCGCCCCCATGCTGCAGTTTTGCAAGCAGTACCCGGGCATCAAGTTCAACCTCGACCTCGGGAGCACCAACGACGTCATTCGAAAAATTTCAGAAGACGAAGGCGAGATCGGTCTCGTCTATAACCCGCCGGCCGAGCCCAAGCTGGTCTCGCGCGCCGTCAAGCGGCAGCCGATGATGGCGATCGTCGGGCCCGATTTTCCACATGCGGATAGAACGGCGGCGATGACGGTGCGCGAGTTGATGAACTATCCGCTCGCCACGACGCACCCTTCATATGGCACGAGGCAAATGCTCGAAGCGGTGGAATATGCGGAGAAGCTTCGACTCGTCCCGCTCGTGACGACGAACTCCATTTCCATACTCAAGCAGTTCGTGAAGTCGGGGCTTGGCGTAGCTGTGCTGCCTGCTTTTTCCGTCACGACCGAACTTCAGGCGCGGGAGCTTTTCGCCATCGAGATCGACCATCCCATTCTTAAGAACGCCGAAGCTCACGTGGTGACGCGCGTCGGCCGCAAATTGTCGTTGGCTGCGAATAAGCTCCTGCAGTTGATGACGTCGCAAATGCGGGCATTCCGTTAAGGCGTGATCGTCGGGCACGGCCGTTGCAGCCCCTTCCCTAACCGGACGGAATGCGCCGGACGAAAGGCGGGATGGAGGCAATCATGAGACAAACTGTCGTGGGTGTTTATGACGGCTACGCCGATGCATGTTCCGCGCAGCGCGCGTTGACAGAGGCCGGGATATCGCAAGCCGATATTTCGATTTACGCCACCTCGCCCAGCACCTCATCCACGGGCGGCCCGCGCGTGTACGCGCCAGGCGGTGTCGACGTGCGTCGCGAAAGGCCCGTCTTCGATCAGCTCGAGCAATTGTTCTCGCGGCTATTCGAACGCGGCGCGTATCCGCCGGAGACGGAAGACTATCGTGAGGTCATCCGGCGCGGCGGCGCGATCGTGAGCGTCGACACATCCGAAGTGCAAACCGATCTCGCCTGCGATGTCATGCGTCGCACGGGTGCTGCAGACATCGAGGAACGCGCCAAGGCGTGGCACGCGAGAGCCGATGAAGCATCGGCT
>JBQCDS010000562.1:0-3775 GCA_051961035.1 Trinickia sp.
ACGTAATTGCCGAGAAACGCGCGAATCTGCTCGGCCGCTTCAGCCTCACCGACGCTGGACGCTCGCACGCGCTCGATCAAGCCCGACCGGCCGTGGGTGTTCTTGTTCCACTCGTCCATTTTGTCGAGCGTCTCGTCGCTCTGGTGAATGGCCAGGACGGGGCCCTCCCGCACCTTGTCGAGCGTCGAGTTCGTCACCACTACCGCGATTTCGATGATGCGGTCGGTGTCGGGCTCGAGCCCCGTCATCTCCATATCGAGCCAAACGAGGTTCATCTCGCTGCGCGCGAGCGTCGGCTCGCCGACGGGTTCGAGTAAGTCAGTCATGAGGGCAATCCGTTGATGGGTGCTGATGGGTGCTGAGAGTGCGAATGATGCAAAACGTGCGAACGGTGCAAAAACGAGCCGAATTGGCTTGGCGGGGACACCGCATGCTCGCCCGGCCCCGCGAAACTTTATAATTCTCGCATAGATAACTTGGACTACTCGATGCCCGCTCTCGACTTCACCGCTCTGTTCGCCGTCATGGTGCTCGCGATGGTCGCCACGAAATTGTGGCTGGCCTCGCGACAAATCCGCTTCGTGGCCGCGCACAGGGATGCCGTGCCGAGGCAGTTCGCAGATACGATCCCCATCGCGGCGCATCGGCGCGCGGCCGATTACACGGTCGTCCGGACACGGTTGTCGATGCTGGAAGTCATCGTCGGCGCCGTCGTGCTGATCGGGCTCACGCTGCTCGGCGGCGTCCAGGCCTTGGATCGCTCGATCACCGCCTGGCTCGGCGAGGGTTATGCGGGCCAGATCGCGCTGGTCGCTGCCGTGGTCGCGGTGACGAGCATCATCGATCTCCCGTTCGACTATTACCGCCAGTTCGTCGTCGAAGAGCGGTTCGGCTTCAATCGGATGACGCGCGCGATTTTCTTCGCGGATCTCGCCAAGGGCGCCGCGCTCGGCGCGGCATTCGGCCTGCCGCTTCTTTTCGTGGTGTTATGGCTCATGGGCCGCGCCGGCGGGCTGTGGTGGCTTTGGGCATGGGCCGTCATCGTCGCCTTCCAGTTGCTCGTGCTCGTGCTGTATCCGACCGTGATCGCACCGCTGTTCAACAAATTCGAGCCGCTCACGGACGAAGCGCTCGCCCATCGAATCGAAGCGCTGATGAAGCGCTGCGGGTTTGCCGCCAAGGGGTTGTTCGTGATGGACGGCAGCCGCCGCTCCGCGCACGGCAACGCCTACTTCACCGGGTTTGGCGCCGGCAAGCGCATCGTGTTTTTCGATACGCTGCTCGCTCGTTTGACAGGCAGTGAAATCGAAGCCGTGCTCGCGCACGAGCTTGGACATTTCAAGCGCCGTCATGTGATCAAGCGCATGGTCGTGACGTTCGCGATCAGCCTGGGCCTCTTCGCGCTGCTCGGCTGGCTCAGCGGGCGCACGTGGTTCTATGAAGGGCTTGGTGTGCGGCCCTCCATGACGGGCGGCAACGAGGCGCTGGCGCTGGTGCTGTTCTTTCTAGCGCTGCCGGTGTTCATGTTCTTCGTCACGCCGCTCGGCAGCTTGACCTCTCGCAAGCACGAATTCGAGGCGGACGCCTTCGCGGCCAGCCAAACCGACGCGCGAGAGCTCGTGAACGCGCTCGTCAAGCTTTACGAAGACAACGCATCCACCTTGACGCCCGATCCCGTCTACACGGCTTTCTATTACTCGCACCCGCCCGCCTCGCAGCGGATCGAACGGCTGCTGCGGCACGCATGAGCGCCCGCCCCGCCAAACCCGGCAAGCGCACCGGTGCCGCGCGCTCGCATGGGCTCGTCATCGCCGCCCACGGGCGCCATTACCTCGTGGCGCCCGAGCACGAACCCCATATGTTGCTGCAGTGCTTTCCGCGTGGCAAAAAAAGCGAGGTTGCCGTGGGCGATCGCGTCGTCTACGAGCCGACATCGACCGATCAAGGCGTCATCGTCGAAATCGGCGAGCGGCGCAACCTGCTTTACCGCTCCGATCAATACAAATCGAAGCTCTTCGCGGCCAACCTCGATCAACTGCTGATCGTGCTGGCAACCGAACCGCATTTCAGCGAAGACTTGCTCGGCCGTGCGCTCGTTGCCGCCGAGGCGAACGAACTCGCGCCTCTCATCGTTCTGAACAAGACCGATGTGACGGCCGCGCTGCCTGCCGCGCGCGAACGTCTGGCGCCCTACCGCGAGCTTGGCTACGACGTGCTCGAGTTGTCGATCAAGACACGGCCCGACGAAGCGCGCGCGGAACTCACGCAACGGTTGCACGGCCATGCGACGCTGCTGCTCGGCCAGTCGGGGATGGGCAAGTCGACGCTCGTCAATCTCATCGTGCCCGACGCCGACGTCGCCACCCGGGAAATTTCAACCGCGCTCAACAGCGGCCGCCATACGACGACATTCACGCGCCTGTACCCGTTGCCTGACGGCGGCGCGTTGATCGATTCGCCCGGATTTCAGGAGTTCGGCCTCCACCATTTGACCGAAGGCCGCCTCGAGCGGGCCTTTCCCGAGTTTCGGCCGCTGCTCGCGCACTGCCGGTTCTACAATTGTCATCATCTGCACGAGCCGGGTTGCGCGATTCTCGAAGCGCTGGCGCAGGGCCGCGTCGCGAGCGAGCGGCACGCGCTTTACGCTCAACTCGTGCACGAGGCCAGTCAAATCGTCAGATAACGACACACCGCTCGACGAGCGCACGCCATGCTGAAGCTGACTCGCGCACCGAACCCCGTCATCGGCCAACATTGGGTGAATGTGTTGGCTGCGGCGGGCATCGAGTGCGAACTGCATAACCGGTACTTGACGGGTGCGCTAGGCGAAATCCCGGCCGATCAATGCGCGCCGGAGCTTTGGCTCATCGACGAGCGCGACGAGGCTCTGGCCAAACGGGTTTTAGCGGCCGCGCAAAGCGGCCCACCGCCCGGGGCGGCGCCGTGGAAGTGCGGCGCCTGCGGCGAGAATCTGGAGGCGCAATTCACGGCCTGCTGGCGCTGCGGCGCGTGGCGCGGCGAGGTAGGTTGAGCCCCGCGCCGGCGCAATGGGGCCACCGGTTCGCGTAGGCCTATCAGCTGACCCAAACGGCAATGGTCAGCATGAGCAGCAAGATCATCCAAAGGATGACGGCTCGCCACACGAGGCCGACTGCCGATTGCAGCGTGCGCGGCGTGCAGTCGTCGCCCACAGTGAGCGGCCCGCCATCGGGTGCGCCGAGCGCATCGAGGCTCGAGGGCTCGGCCAGCGGGCCGGCGAGACGAGCGCCGAGCGCCCCGCTGCCGGCGGCGAGCAAGACACCGTCGTTGGCGTCGGGCCATTGGCGAGCGTGATTGCGCCAAGCGTAGATCGCATCTTCGAAGTTGCCGACGATCGCAAATCCGAGTGCCGTCAACCGTGCCGGCGCCCAATCGATCACAAAGAACGCATTGCGCGCGAACGCGCCGAAAGCGGCCGTGCGCTCGCCAACGGGCACGACCCAGCTACGCGCGAGGTATTCGGAGATCCGATAGAGCACGGCCCCTGCCGGGCCGATCGGTACGAGGAACCAGAAGAACACGCCGAACACATGCCGATGCGATGCGACGACGGCATGGATCAGCGTGTGGCGGACGATCTCGCCGACGGGCATATCCACCGTATCCATTCCCGTCCATTCATTGAGAATTTCACGCGCGCGCGGGACGTCGTCATTATTGAGCGCGAGATGAATATCGGTGAAGTAATGGCTGAACTGGCGAAAACCGAGCGTGAAATAAACGATGACGACGTTCC
>JBQCDS010000563.1:0-9539 GCA_051961035.1 Trinickia sp.
GTAATGCAATCGTAATAATGCTCGCGAGATGCGGTAGTTTAGCGGGTCGCCGCCCGCGGCGGCATCGATCTCGACGGCGAATTCGCTGGCATTCTTGCAACGCCCGACTACCGGCCCGGAAGCGTTCGCGTCCCGATAGCGTTAGAATGCGCGTTTGGGTTGGTTTGCCGGCTATCACGCCCGCTTTCTAATAATAGTTGGAGTCTGGGCGATCACGCCGCTAAACGCCGGCGGCTCGATACCCCGATTCGGTCGGAGTTCGCCACAAATGCGAGTCATCCTTGCTCAGCCCCGCGGCTTTTGTGCGGGTGTCGTTCGCGCCATCGAGATCGTCGATCGCGCGTTGCAGCGGCATGGCGCACCCGTGTACGTGCGCCATGAGATCGTGCATAACCGGCACGTCGTCGAAAATCTTCGCAGCAAGGGCGCCCGTTTCGTCGAGGAACTCGATGAAGTTCCGCACGGCGCGGTCGCCATTTTCAGCGCTCACGGTGTAGCGCAAAGCGTCGAGCACGATGCGCAGGTGCGTGGGCTCGACGTGCTCGATGCCACCTGCCCGCTCGTCACGAAAGTGCACGTGCAAGGCCGCCAATATGTCGCCGCCGGCCGCACGTTGATTTTGATCGGTCACGCGGGGCACCCGGAGGTCGAGGGCACGATCGGCCAGATTCCGGGCAACGTCCTGCTCGTGCAAAGCGAAGCCGAAGTCGCCAAGCTCGATTTGGCCGAAGATACGCCGCTTGCCTACGTGACGCAGACAACGCTGTCGGTCGACGATACGCGCGGCATCATCGAAGCGCTGACAAAGCGCTTTCGTAACATCGTCGGGCCCGATACGCGCGACATCTGCTATGCGACGCAAAACCGGCAGGCAGCGGTGCGGGAATTGAGCGCGCAAGTGGATGTGCTGCTTGTCGTGGGCGCGACGAACAGTTCGAACTCGAACCGCCTGCGCGAGATCGGCGCCGAAACAGGCGTGCCGAGCTATCTCGTCGCGGACGGCTCGGAATTGAAGCCCGAATGGTTCGCCAATGCGCAAGCGGTCGGTATCACGGCCGGTGCGTCGGCGCCCGAGGAAATGGTCGAGCACGTCATTGACGCGCTGCGCGCGCTCGGTCCCGTCGAAGTTTCGACGATGGTCGGCCGCGAAGAAAAAGTCGAATTCAAGCTGCCGGCGAAGCTCACCGAGCCCGTCGCCGCACGCCAAGTTTAAGGAGGTTGCTTTGTCGATCCCGTTATTGCAAAAAGTTCGCGTTGGCGCCTATATCGCGCGTCAACATTTCAGCGGCAACAAGCGCTATCCGCTCGCGTTGATGCTCGAGCCGCTGTTTCGCTGCAATCTCGCCTGCAATGGCTGCGGCAAGATCGATTACCCGGATCCCATTCTCAATCAACGGCTGTCGGTCGAGGAATGCCTGGGCGCCGTGGACGAGTGCGGCGCGCCAGTCGTATCGATTGCCGGCGGCGAACCATTGCTGCACAAGGACATGCCGACGATCGTCAAGGGCATCATCGCGCGCAAGAAGTTCGTCTATCTGTGCACGAACGCGCTGCTGATGGAAAAGAAGATGGACGATTACCAGCCGAGCCCGTACTTCGTCTGGTCGGTCCATCTCGACGGCGACAAAGCGATGCACGATCACTCGGTGTCACAAGAAGGGGTGTACGAGAAGGCCGTCGCCGCGATTCGCGAAGCGAAACGCCGTGGGTTCCGCGTCAACATCAACTGCACGCTGTTCAACGATGCGAAGCCCGAGCGCGTGGCGGCGTTCTTCGACACGCTCGGCCCGATGGGCGTCGACGGCATCACCGTCTCGCCCGGCTACGCTTACGAGCGCGCGCCCGATCAACAGCACTTCCTCAATCGCGACAAGACGAAGCACCTCTTCCGCGAAATCTTCAAGCGCGGCAATCGCGGCAAGAACTGGTCGTTCAGCCAATCGGCGATGTTCCTCGATTTCCTGGCGGGCAACCAAACTTACCACTGCACGCCGTGGGGCAACCCGGCGCGCACCGTGTTCGGCTGGCAGCGTCCGTGCTATCTCGTCGGCGAAGGCTATGCGACGAGCTTCAAGGCGCTGATGGAAGAAACCGATTGGGATGCATACGGCACCGGCAACTACGAAAAGTGCGCCGACTGCATGGTGCATAGCGGTTTCGAAGCCACGGCCGTCATGGATACCGTCGCTCATCCGCTGAAAGCGCTGGGCGTTAGCCTGCGCGGCCCGAAGGTCGAAGGTGCGTTCACGAAGGACATTCCGCTCGACAAGCAACGTCCGGCCGAATATGTCTTCTCGCGCCACGTCGAAATAAAGCTCGAGGAAATCAAGCACGCGGCCGGCTCGTCGAAGAATGCGCGGGCGGCAGCGGCGCATTGAAACAGAAGTACGAACGGTACGACTGAAGAAGGCGCGGTCCCAATGGGCCGCGCCTTTTTTGTGTTCCACGTAGCGTCAGCACCGCCGAGCCGCCCAACGAATTCACTGGAGTATGCTTGCGCCTTGCCAACCGGCGTTTCGCATCCCTTCTGTCGGCCATGACAATCAAGACGAAGATCTTCTTGCTGGCGATCGTTCCATTTCTTCTGGCGATTGCAGGCATCGGCATCGGCGTACGCCTCCAGGCCACCGCGCTAGCCGACGCGCAGCGCGAAACGATCAAGGCCGCCTACCTTTCGAGCAAGCGAACGGAACTGAAGCATTACGTCGACCTGGCGACCACCGCGATCGCGCCGCTGTACAACGCCGACGAGCACGGCCACGCGAGCGACGATTCGATCCGCAAACAGCAAGCCCTTGCCGTGCTGCAACGCATGGATTTCGGCGCTGACGGTTACTTCTTCGTCTTCGACATGCGGGGCGATTCGTTGATGCATCCACGCGAGCCTGATCTCGTGGGGCACAACTGGTGGTTGCTCAGAGATCCTAACGGTGCGCTGACGATTCAACAGCTCGTCGCGGCGGCGAACAAGGGCGGCGGCTACGTGCGTTACATATGGCATCGGCCCTCGACCCATCGCTTGGAACCGAAGCTTGGCTATGTCGTGCCGTTGCCGCGCTGGGGCTGGATGATCGGCACGGGCATCTATCTTGACGGCGTCAACGAAACGCTCGCCGGCATTGACACGAGCGCATCGGCAAACATCATTCGCACAATGACCTGGATCGGCGCCATCGCGCTGGCAGGCTTCGGCATCATCACCGCGTGCGCCCTCTTTTTGAACGTCTCGGAACACCGCAGCGCCGACGCGAAGCTCAAGCGCCTCGCGCAACAGGTCGTCGAATCGCAAGAGCACGAGCGCGCACGGCTGTCGAGAGAATTGCACGACGGCATCAGCCAAATGATGGTCTCGGTGAAGCTGTTGCTCGAATCGGCGCTCGCTCGCTTAGAGCGGACAGGCCATCCGCACGTGCGCGTGCCGAGCGCGGAAGCGGCGCTCGGTACTGCGCTGACGCGCTTGTCGCACGTGCTTCGCGAAGTGCGGCGCATCTCCCATGCACTGCGCCCCTCGATGCTCGACGATCTCGGTTTGGCCGCGGCGCTCGAGCAATTGACACGAGAACTCGGCGGGGAAACCGGCATCGAAATGCGGGTCGAAACAGACACCGCATCGCGCGCGGCCGCGTTGCCGGCCGCGGTCAATACGGCATTGTTTAGGATTGCTCAAGAAGCATTGACGAACATCGTGCGGCATGCACACGCCTCGCACGCCACGCTGGCGTTCGCCGTACGCGATGCGGCGGCAACGCTGACGATCGTCGACGACGGGCAAGGCTTCGACGTCGAAGGCACGCAGGCCGATTCACGGCGCGGCATCGGCTTGCGCAACATGCGTGAACGGCTCGATACGCTCGCCGGTATGCTGTCGATCGCCTCACAGCCAGGGCAAACGGTCGTCACGGCCACGGTCCCGCTTCCGCATCCCGTTTCGCCGCCCATCGCCGAACCCGCACTGCACGACCGCCCCCAATGAACGCACCCGCTTCCCCCACGGCCAACATCATCCTCGTCGACGATCACCCGCTCGTACGTGACGGCCTGCGCCTGCGCCTCGAAGGCGTACCGGGTCTGGCCGTCGTGGGCGAAGCAGGCAACGCCGCCGAAGCGTTGCACTTGGCGCAGACCCTTTGGCCCGATCTCGTCTTGATGGATGTCGGAATGAGCGGCATGAACGGCATCGCGCTGGCCGGCATCTTCCATGAACGCTTCCCGGCCGTGCGCGTGCTGATGCTATCGATGTATGACAACATTGAATACGTGACCCAGGCGGTGCGAGCGGGCGCGAGCGGGTATGTGCTGAAGGATTCGCCGGCCACCGAGATCGTGCATGCGATTTCAGCGGTGCTGAACAACCGTACGTATTTCAGCGCCGGAATTGCCGCGCGCATGATTCAAGCAAGCGCACTGCAAACGCCGGTGGAGCGGTTGACGCCGCGCGAGAGCGAGATTCTCGACGCGCTTGCCGAGGGCCTATCGAGCAAACAAATCGCCGAGCGCTACGGACTTTCGGTGCGTACCGTGGAGACGCACCGGCTCAACGTCAAACGCAAGCTTCAAATCGAAGGACAGGCCGAATTGATCAAATTCGCCGTCGAGCGGCGCCGCCGCTAAGGGCCGGCGCCCTGCCGTGGCTGGGCCTATCAAACTGACGGGCTCACTCAGCGCGCGCGTTGTGAGCCGTCAAGAACTTGATGAGGCCGTCGATGCCACCTTGGCTCACCTGCGCTTTAAATTGATTTTGATAGACCTGAATGAGCCAGGCGCCCGACATATCGATGTCGTAAATCTTCCATTCATTGCCGGACTTGCCGAGACGGTAGCCCACTTGCTGGCTGTCGCCCGGCGTCGTCACAGTCGACATGACCAGCGCGTCGTTCGCGTTCGCTTGCTCGGGTTTGAATGAGAAATGTGCATCTTGTGTGCCCAATTGCGCGAGCGAGGCCGCATAAGTGCGCGTCATCAGGACTTTAAATTGCTTGGTCAGTTCTTGCTGTTGCGCGGGCGTCGCTTGCTTCCATGCGTCGCCGACGGCGATGCGAACGGTCCGCTCGAAGTTCGTGGCCGGCAGAAAGTGGGCCTGCACGACCTGCGAGATCTTCCCGATGTCGCCACCGCGCGCCGCGGGGTCTTGTTTCATCGCATCGACGGTTCCAACGACCGCTTGCTTCACGACATCGACGGGCGCTGTCTGCGCCCAAGCAGCGGCGCTCATCAACGCTGCGGTAAAAAATGCGAATAAATGACGTTTCATGGAATCTCGAGCTCGATGGAAAAAGGGCCGACCGTTGCGCTTGCGTCGCATGCGTCGGGCCTATTGACGCTGCGGCCAGTATACCGATCCCGCTTACTTTCGGTTTCGACGCGCGCCAAGAGCCAGCGGTTCTGCGACACCCTGCGCGGCGCCGGGCGGTGCCCGCCCATCCGCCGGTATACTTAGGCGTTTCACCGCCTGCGCTGCTCTACCGCTCGATCCATGCTGACGCCTCTTATCGTCCGACTCGTTGACTGGTCCGTGCGCCGACCTATCTGGGTCGTCGCGCTCGCCTTCGTACTGGCCGCGGCGAGCGGCGTTTATACGGTGCGGCACTTCAAGATCAACACCGACGTCAGCAAGCTCATCGAAACCGATGCCCAGTGGTCCGCGCTTGGCGATGCGATGGACCGGGCGTTTCCGCAGCGTAACGAAACGATCCTTGCCGTCGTCGAGGCAGGCGCCCCCGAGATGGCCGACGCGGCGGCCGATGCGCTGGCCGCAGCGTTGTCGAGCCCCGCGCATCGCAATCAAGTCGGCGCCGTGTCGGAGCCGAGCGGCGGCTCGCTGTTCGCGCACGACGGCATGCTGTTCTTGCCTGCCGGTCAAGTAGCCAGCACCACGGCCCAACTCGCGCAAGCGCGTCCGCTCATCAATACGCTTGCGCACGATCCGAGCGTCACCGGCCTATCGACCACCCTCTCGACGATGCTCGGCCTACCGCTGCAAACGGGCCAAGTGAAACTGCCGGGCATGGCGAACCTTTTTACACGCGCCGCCGATACGGTCGATGCGGTATTGGCGGGCAAACAGGCGGCGTTTTCCTGGCGCGCGCTCGTCGATCCCGATGCCGCACGCCTGCCCGCGCGCGCGTTCGTGACCGTGACACCCGTCGTCAATTACGAGGCGCTGCAAGCCGGCGCGCAGGCATCCGACACGATTCGCGCGGTCGCCCGCGAACTCGATCTGCACAAGCGGTATGGCGCGCTCGTGCGGTTGACCGGCCAACAGCCGCTCGCCGATGAGGAATTCGCCTCGGTGCAGGACGGCGCCGTCGTCAACGGCATCGGCACCCTTGCCGTCGTCCTGGTGATTCTCTGGCTTGCGCTGCGTTCCAAACGCATGATCCTCGCGGTGCTCGTCACGCTGGCCGTGGGGCTGCCGATCACGGCTGCGCTCGGCCTCATGATGGTTGGCTCGCTGAACATGATCTCCGTGGCGTTCATGGTGCTGTTCATCGGGCTCGGTGCGGATTTCGCCATCCAATACGGCGTGAAGTATCGCGAGGAGCGCCATCGAGACGAGCGGCTCGACCATGCGCTCATCGGCGCCGCGCATTCCATGGGCTTGCCGTTGACCCTTGCGGCCGCCGCCGTCGCGACGAGCTTTTTCTCGTTCCTGCCCACGGCATACCGCGGCGTGTCGGAACTGGGCCTGATCGCCGGCGTCGGCATGATCGTCGCCTACTTCAGCACCATGACGCTGCTGCCCGCCCTGATCAAGCTCATGGCGCCGCCGGGCGAAGCATCGCGTCCCGGTTTCGTGGCTTTGACGCCGATCGACGAATTCCTGCAAGACCATCGCAAGCCGATCTTGCTCGGCACGCTCATCGTCGTCCTTGGCGCGACACCGCTGCTGCTCAAGCTTCGGTTCGATTTCAACCCGCTGCATTTGAAGGACCCGACGACCGAATCGATGGTGACGCTGTCGTCGCTCAAAAACTCGCCCGAGGCGGCGGTCAACGACGTTTCGGTGCTGGCGCCATCGCTCGCGGCAGCCAATCTAACCGCGCGCCATGTCGGCTCGCTGCCGGAAGTGGGGCGCGTCACGACGCTCTCTACGTTCATCCCGCCCGATCAGCCGCAAAAGCTCGCGCTGATCGCGCAGGCGGCGCAAGCGCTGCTGCCCGCGCTGACGCAAACGCCGGCACCGCCGTCAACCGATGTTCAACGCGTAGCCGCCTTGAAGCGCGCATCGAATCAGCTCACTTACGCCGCGCAAGATTATCCGGGCCCCGGTGCCAAGCAAGCGCAGCGGCTCTCGGCCTCGCTGGCCAAGCTCGCGGCGGCCGATAGCGCGACGCGCGATCGTGCCGAAACCGCATTCGCCACGCCGCTGCGGCTCGCCCTGCATCGGTTGGCGACGCTTTTGCAGCCGTTCCCGCTCACGCGCGAGACGCTGCCGTCCGAACTCGTGCGAGATTGGGTGTCGCCCGACGGCCGCGCCCTCGTTCAAATCGCGCCGCGCGTGCCGCCAGGCGTCGATCCGAATGACGATGCCATGCTGCGCCGGTTCGCGCACGCCGTGAAAAAAGCCGAGCCCAACGCGATCGGCGGCCCGATCTCGATCCTGCATTCGGCCGATACGATCATCATGGCGTTCTTGCAGGCGGCCGGATGGGCTGTGCTGTCCATTACGCTGCTGCTGTGGATCACGCTGGGCCGTTTCGGCGACGTGCTGCGCACCATGATTCCGCTGCTCGTATCGGCGCTCGTGACGCTCGAGCTTTGCGTCGTCTTCGGCATGCCGTTGAACTTTGCGAACATCATTGCGTTGCCGCTGATGCTTGGGGTCGGCGTCGCGTTCAAGGTCTATTTCGTGATGGCTTGGCGCGCGGGCCAAACGAGCCTGCTCTCGTCGAGCCTCACACATGCGGTATTGTTCAGTGCGGCCACGACGGCCACCGCGTTCGGTAGCCTTTGGCTGTCCCATCATCCCGGCACCGCGAGCATGGGACGGCTGCTTGCCCTCGCGCTCACTTGCACACTCATCGGCGCCGTGGTGTTTCAGCCAGTGCTCATGGGCAAACCACGCGCCGTGCGCGCCAAAGAGAAAGAATTAGAAGGAATCGATGGATAACCTACGAACCTTGACCGCGGCGCTCGGCGCCGCGGCGCTCTTGGCCGGTTGCGCGAGCCCGAGCACCCGCACCCCGGGCGATCCACTGGAGCCGATGAATCGCGTCGTCTTCAAAGTCAACGACACGATCGATCGTACGATCGCCGTGCCGATCGCCAAGGGCTATCAAAAGGTTACGCCCCACCCGCTGCGCACCGCAATCAGCAACTTCTTCTCGAATCTGGGCGACCTGAACACCTTTGCGAACGATCTGCTGCAATTGAAGATCACCGACGCGACCGAAGATCTCCTGCGCTTCGCGATGAATACGACGTTCGGGATCGGCGGGCTCATCGATTTCGCCACACCGGCGCGCTTGCCGAAGCATCATCAGGACTTCGGGCTCACGCTGGGACGTTGGGGCATACCGTCGGGACCGTACCTCGTGCTGCCGATCTTCGGGCCGAGCTCGTTCCGCGACGGCGTGGGGCTCGCCGTCGATACGCGCTATAGCCCGATGATCTACGCGCCCACCGACGCCAAGCGGCCGCTCTACGCCGCGCAGTTCGTGAGCGCGCGTTCGGACATGCTCGGAGCCACGAACATCCTCGAACAAGCGGCGCTCGACAAATATTCGTTCGTGCGAGACGCCTATACGCAGCAGCGCCGCGCGGCCCTGGGCGCCGATACCTCCACGCCGCCCGCGCTGCCCAATTACGGCGACGAAGACGAAAGCGCCGCACCGGCAGCGCCTGGCGCGGCGAGCGCAGCGGCGCCGGCATCGGGGGCATCGGGGGCATCGGGCGCGTCAGCGCCAGCGGCGGCGTCAGCACCCGCAGCCGCGCACCCGGCATCGGGCGCGGCGGTGCCGGCGGCGGCATCGACGCCTTCCACCGCAACGCCCGTTCCCAAGGGCACCAGCGATAAATAGCAGACGTCACAGTCACCCCAGGCACAACAAGCACAACAGGCAGACCAAACCATGCTTCACGCTGCATCACAGGGCATGCTCGCTCCCACGCTACATGCCCTCCATCCTTATGCGCTCGCCGGCATCGTGGCGGCACTGCTCATCGGCGGCATCGTCAAAGGCATCGTCAGCATCGGCGTGCCGCTGGTGGCGATGCCCATCCTGATTCAGATGATGCCGGTCAAGCAGGCTGTGCTGCTGCTCTCGATGCCCGTGATTCTCGGCAACATCCCCCAAGCGCTGGAAGGCGGCGAGACGTTGGCCACGGCGCGCCGCATCGCTGCGCCGCTGATCGGGACGGTGCTCGGCAACATCGCGGGTGTGTCGATTCTGATATCGCTCGAGCCGCACCACGCTCAGGTCGTGGCTGGTGCATTGCTGGTATTCGCCGCACTGCTTTTGCTCGTCTCCCCCCGCTTCACGCTGCCGTCCGCATGGGTCAAGCCAGTCGGCTTAGTGCTCGGCTTCGGCGCGGCTCTC
>JBQCDS010000564.1:0-11601 GCA_051961035.1 Trinickia sp.
TACATATCGAAGTCGTTCAAGAACGCCTTCATCCCGTAGACATCCGAAAGCGCGATGCCGAGGTCGCCGCGGTACTCCTTCGCCCAGTGTTCGAACCCGTACGTTTGCGAATCGCGCAGCCGCGGCCCGAGCGCCTGGCACGCTTGCAAGTACTCGTGAGCCATTGTCCCGAGCGGCGTCAGGTTGTGCTTCTTCGCGTAATAGACGTTGCTCGTGCCCGCGAACTGCTCGCCGATGCCGGACATCAGCGTCAGGATCACTTCCTCGTGCCAGCGCCGCGAGAAACGCCGGCGCGTGCCGTAATCGGCGATCTTGCAATCGGCGAACTCGGGGCGCGCGCCGAGCATCGCGATCTTCTCGGACAGCCGCTCGCGCCCGATCGCGTAGTCGGGCTCGCGCTGGGTGTTGCGGAAGTAGACTTCGTTGACGATCGCCAGCACCGGTATCTCGAACAAGATCGTGTGCAGCCACGGGCCCTGGATCGAAATCTCGATTTCACCGTTGTGTTTGGGCGACGCCTCGATCGAGATGTACTTCTCGTTCAAATGAAACAGCGCGAGGAAATCGATGAAGTCGCTTTTGATGAAGCGCATCCCGCGCAGATAGTCGAGGTCGTCCTCGGTGAAGCGCAACTGGCAAAGCTGACGCACTTCGTCGCGGATCTCGTCGACGTACGGCACCAAATTCACGTTCGGGGTGCGGCAGCGGAAGCGGTATTCGACGCTCGCCGCGGGAAATTGATGCAAGACGACCTGCATCATCGTGAACTTGTAAAGATCGGTGTCGAGCAGCGAAGTGATGATCATGATTTCAACCGAAGCGCGCTTGTCAGGCGGCGCGCCGCCCGTCGTTCGAGGAACCGCCGCATGTTACTCCAACGGCGGCGCCAAGACGCGCCGGCTCAACGCAAACGCGCGCTGAATCCGGGCCCGCATCCCATAAACTAATCACGAATCGATCTAAACGGCACCAAGGCCCCAGGCGCATCGGGGCTGGGGCGTTCAGTTACAATACATGCTTTGCTAATTCGGCATTTTCCCCCGATACCCTGCAGGAGCTTGAATGACTCACGTTGTGACCGAAAGCTGCATCAAGTGCCGCTATACCGACTGCGTCGACGTCTGCCCGGTGGACTGCTTTCGCGAAGGTCCCAACTTCCTCGCGATCGACCCCGATGAATGCATCGACTGCGCCGTGTGCGTCGCCGAATGTCCGGTGAACGCGATCTACGCCGAGGAAGACGTCCCCGGCGATCAGCAGCAATTCACGCCGCTGAACGCCGAACTGGCGAAGGTTTGGCCGAGCATCACGAAGACGAAATCTCCGCTGCCCGAGGCCGACGAGTTCAAGGACATTCAGGACAAGCTCCAATTCCTCGAGCGTTAAGAACGAAAGGGACGAAAACGGGTCGGCGCCACTGCGCGCTTGCGCATTCGCCGAATGCGCTCACCCATCACCGTCGCGAAGATGCATCGGGGTATTGACAGGGCGAGAACCGGTACATAAAATCTCGCTTCTCTGCTGTTGTTGTTCCCCGATAGCTCAGTCGGTAGAGCGCCGGACTGTTAATCCGTAGGTCCCTGGTTCGAGCCCAGGTCGGGGAGCCAAAGAATTGAATGGAAAAGCCCGTTCGTCATAACGGGCTTTTTTACGCAGTACCGATTTTCACCGTAGCACGTTGTTCCCCGATAGCTCAGTCGGTAGAGCGCCGGACTGTTAATCCGTAGGTCCCTGGTTCGAGCCCAGGTCGGGGAGCCAAAAGCTTCAGCGAAAGGGCCCGTCGTTCAATCGGCGGGCCCTTTTTGCATTGATGGCCGCGCGCGCACCAGCGTCGTGGTGCATCGGCCGTTCGGCCTAGACGCTCGCAACGAGCCGTTGTGATACCGTGCTCTCTACGCCGTGTGCCCTTTTGGGGGCGCCCCATTTGCCGCCGGCCAATCAATCGCGCCACCCGCGCCATCGCTACCTTGCCATGAGCCGCATCCGTCTTTTATCGTCTTCGATCGCCGCCGCCGTGTGCTTCGCGCTCACCTGCGCCACACTGCCCGCGCACGCCGAGGAAATCGGCAGCGTCAACACCAATTTCCATATCACGGGCTCCGATCGCGTCGTCGTCGAAGCCTACGACGATCCGGACGTGACCGGGGTGACTTGCTTCGTCTCTCGGGCACGAACGGGCGGGATCAAGGGCACGCTCGGCATCGCCGAAGATCCAACCGAAGCGTCGATCGCCTGCCGTCAAGTCGGCCCGATCAAGATTGCGTCCCCGCTCAAGCGTCAAGCCGATGTTTTCTCTGAACGCATGTCGCTGATCTTCAAGACGCTGCACGTCGTGCGCATCGCCGACGCCAAGCGCAACACGCTCGTCTATCTGACTTACAGCGATCGCGTCGTTTCCGGCAGTGCGAAGAACAGCGTCAGCGCCGTGCCGCTGCCCGCCGGCACGACGCTCCCGCTGCGCTGACGCGCGCCGGCCGCTCACCCTATCGCTCATTTCTCTCGCCGCTGCGATGCCGACCATGCCCGAGCCCCGCTTCCGCGATTGCGCACGCTATTGGCGATCGTCTCTGCTGCCCGGCGCGGACATGCTCACGGCCGAGTACCGCGAACACGAGTTCTCGCCTCACTGGCACGAGGCGTACGCGGTCCCCGTGATCGAGGCCGGGGCGGAGATGTTCGCTTATCAAGGGGCGCAGCATGTTGCCGAGGCCGGCACGGTGCCCGTCATCAATCCCGGCGAAGTGCACACGGGCTGCCGTGCGATGGAGGTGGGCTGGCGCTATCGCGTGTTCTATATCCCCGTCGATTTCATGGCGCAACTTGCCGTCGAAATCGCGTCCGCGCCGCAGCCGATGCCGTGGTTTGCGGCCGACGTCATCCGCGATGCCGATCTCGCGGTCCGCGTCGCGCGCGCCCATCGTCTGCTCGAAGGCCTAAGCGGGCTAACCACGGGCGCCGCACCGCGTGGCGGCGACCCGCGCGCGGCGGAGACGGCGCTGATCGACGCGATGTCGACGCTGATCGTACGTCATGCGTTGCGCCACCCGGAAGCTGGCCGGCCCCTTGTGGATCCGCCGCGCGTCGCGCTCATGAAAGAACGGCTCGCGGCCGATCTGACCGCCCCGTTGAGCCTGACGGAACTAGCTGCCGACGTCGGGCTGTCCCCCTTTCATGCGGCCCGCCTGTTCACGCAAGCCACGCGCATGCCGCCCCACGCCTGGCGCAATCAATTGCGCCTGCAGCGAGCGCTGGCGCCGCTGCGCGAAGGCGTGACCGTGGCTGACGTCGCCACCGATTGCGGGTTCACCGATCAAAGCCATTTCACTCGCCACTTCCGGCGCATGTTCGGCGTCCCGCCGGGCCGGTGGCAAGCGGACAACAGCGGTGCGCGCTGAAAGCTTGCCTGACGCCGTCTTCTCTTGAACCGGGGCACGCGTCTGTGCGTTGCCGTCACGCGAGCTCCTGCGCCCGGCGTTACCCAAAGCAAGAACGTACAAGCGCTAGCCGTGCCGCGAACGCTATCGTATGCGCAGTAGGAGGAACGTCTCTTGAAACCGCGCACCCCGCTTAGCGAATTCGTCGACGGCGCCCGCGACACCATCCCCATGATGGTCGGCGCCGCCCCGTTCGGCGTCATTTTCGGCACGCTCGTCACCGCCGGCCCGCTCCATATTTGGCATGGCCAACTCATGTCGCTCGCTGTCTTCGCGGGCTCGTCGCAGTTCATCGCGCTCGGGCTGATCTCGGCGCATGCGAGCTTCGCCGTCATCTGGGCAACCACGTTCATCGTCAATCTGCGCCATGTGCTTTACAGCGCCACGCTGGCACCTTACGTCGCGCGCTTGCCCGTGCGCTGGCGGCTGGCGCTGGGCGGCCTGCTCACCGACGAAGTGTTCGCTGTCGCCTATGGCCACTATCGGCATGCGCCGCCTGGGCAAATCGGGCCGCATTACTTCCTCGGTTCAGGCGTCGCGATGTACGTGAATTGGCAGCTCTGGACGCTGGCCGGGCTGCTGTTCGGCGCGGCGTTCCCACGGCTGCAATCGCTCGGCCTCGATTTCGCCATGGTGGCAACGTTCATCGCCATCGTCGTGCCGCAACTCGTCTCGCTGCGATACATCGCATCGGCCGCCACGGCAGGCGTCGTCGCGCTGGCCTGTGCCGGCCTGCCCTACAAGCTCGGCTTGCTCGCCGCCGTGGCGGCGGGCGTCGCCGTCGGCGTCGTGCTTTCGCGCCCCTGGTCCGCCAGCGGCGGCGCGGGGGGGCGGGAAACCGAGGAACCGGCCGACGGCGCCGCGCGCATGCGCCGCGCGGATCACGCCGAGCGCGCCCTGCCCACCCGGGCCGGCCAACCCACGGAGGTCGCACCATGAATTACGCCATTGTGATCGTCGGCATGGCCGTCATCACGTTTGCGATCCGCTCCACCGTGTTTCTGGCTGGCGAGCGCATCGTCTTTCACCAGCTCGTGCGCACGGCGCTCGGCTTCGTACCTGTCACCGTGTTGACGGCCATCATCGTGCCGATGGCGGTGACGCCCCACGGCGGAGCACCGGAAATCACCTGGCGCAATCCCCAGCTCGTGGGCGCGCTCGTAGCCTGCGTCGTGTCCGCCGTGACACGCCGGCCGCTGCTGACGATCGCCGTCGGGCTCGTCGTGTTCTTCGTCTGGCAAGGCGTGGTCGTACGCTAGGATCGTCGTGCCGTGGGACAGCGAGAACGGTAAATTCCCTGCGCTGTCTCGCGCGTCCGATGCGAACCGCGTCCGGTACGAACCGTTCAATCGTCCGACAATTTCCGTGGCTGGCCCTCAAGTTTTGCGCTCGTTCGCCGTTAATCAGACGAAGCGCGCTTCTTGGCCGCGCGGCGCAGGGCGCGCCGGCGCTCGGCGTCGGTAGCGATCAAGACGCGCACGCAAGTACCGAAAATGCGCCGGCCATCGAGCCGGCCCGCCAGTGTTGGGGGCGTCGTGCCGGCCCAACCGGTGGGTGGCCGCGCGAAACGCCGCCGCGTCCGCCAACGGGGGACGCGCGATCAGGACAAGCCATGGGTCAAATTACCCTTTCTCTTCGAGATGAGACGATCTCTTCGCTGCAGAAGGACTTCGAAGCCTTCATGCGCGTATCGCTCAAACTCGACCCGCAGTTCGCGACGCCTTCGTTCGAAGACTTCTTGCGAGCGAAGTTGCTCGACAATATGGTGCCGTTGACCGAGCACGCCGTGCAGCGGATGCTGCAAGGCGGCCAATACGCCTGGGCCAAACGCACGCTGGAGAAAGAGTTTCCCGATGTCGTGGCGATTCTGATGCGTCAGGCGGAGGAGTTCGGATTCAGCTTCGCGGTGCGCTCGGAATTGACGCCCGAGGAAGTGGCGAAGGCCTCGCGCGAGTGGGCGACGGCCATCGTGAAGGAAGCCGGCGGTGAGGATGAGCTCATCGATCCGCTCGCGGCGCAGATCAAATCGACGGCACGCGACATTCAATCGCTCGAAGAGAAGATGCAGACGCCCGCATGGCGGCTCGCGGAGTCGCTGCGTCAGCGTGTCTATGAGGCGAAGATCGCCTGCGAAACGAGCATAGGCAGCACATCGCGCGAAAAACTTGGTGAGCTGCGTGGCTTGCTCAAGCTCGGGCTCGTGCACGGCTCGTTCCAGAAGCAGGAAGCGCAGCAGATCTTGGAGTACCTGCGTCTGCTCAAGCCTGAGATCTTCGTCGAAGAGCCGTACGATATTTTTTCCCGCATGGCAGCGTGGATGCGTAGCTTCTTCTTGCCGCCGGCCCGGCCCGCGCAACCTCGTGTCGAGCCGCGCAAACCCCGCTGAGCGGCAGCGCCGCGCCGCTCATATCGACGAACGCCGGTCACCCCCTCAGTCCCACATCGATTTCAGTTGCGCCGCAATATCGACGCGCGCCTTCGCTGCTGCAGCCAACCCGGCGGCCGTGGGCGGCGCGACACTCGGCATGCGCGGCCAGGCCTGCACGTCGAACAGGCTCAGCAACGACTCGGGAATGAAACGCGTACGCGACGCCCAGACATGGCGGTCGCCAAGCGCGCTCTGGTTGTGCACGTAAAAGCGCTGCGGAACGATGAGGTGCAAGTCCTCCTTCGCCCGCGTCATCGCCACGTATAACAACCGCCGCTCCTCTTCGATTTCCTCTTGGCTGCCGGTGCCGAGATCCGACGGAATGCAGCCGTCCACGCCGTTGAGGACGAACACGTTGCGCCATTCTTGGCCTTTCGCCGAATGGATCGTCGAGAGAATCAGGTAGTCCTCGTCGAGAAGCGGCACGCCCGACTCGCCGCTCGTGGCATCGGGCGGGTCGAGCGTCAGCTCGGTGAGGAAACGCTCGCGCGTGGGGAAGGTTGCGGCCAAGCTCTCCATCTGCAGGATATCGGCGTGGCGCATGGCGGCATCCTCGTGAGTGCGTTCGAGGTGCGGCTCGTACCAGCGCCGCACTTGCTCGAACTCGGCGGGCCATGGCGTGCGGCCGGGAGCGACATCGCGCATGAGCGCCGCAAAAGCGGCCCAATCCACAGCCGCGCGCGGCGGCGGCGCGTAAGTGCTCAACGCGGCGGGCAGGGTATCCGCGACGGCAACGGCGTCGAGCACGCGGCCGGCTGTCGCGGGCCCGACGCCGGGCATCAGCTGCAAAACGCGAAACGCGGCCACCCGGTCGCGCGGATTTTGCGCCCACCGCAGCACCGCCAGCACATCCTTGACGTGCACCGAATCCAGAAAGCGCAGGCCGCCGAACTTGACGAACGGAATGTTGCGCCGCACCAGTTCGAGTTCGAGCGCGGCGCTGTGGTGCGCAGCGCGAAAGAGCACCGCCTGCGCCTTGAGTTTCGTGCCGGCTTCACGCGCCTCGAGCACCGCTTCAACCACGTAGCGCGCCTGCTCGAGCTCGCCCGCGACGGTGACGAGGCGCGGACGCTGCATCGACGCTCGATCGGTCCATAAATCCTTCGTAAAGCGCTCGGCGGACAACCCGATCACGGCGTTCGACGCTGCGAGAATGGGTGCGGTCGAACGATAGTTGCGCTCGAGCGTGACGCGCTCGGCGCTCGGCGTGAAGTGGTACGGGAAATCGAGAATGTTGCGCACGGTCGCGCCGCGAAACGAATAGATCGATTGGGCGTCGTCGCCTACCACCGTGAGGCCGATTCCGTCGGGTTTCATGGCGAGCAGAATCGCCGCCTGCAAACGATTCGTGTCCTGGTATTCGTCGACGAGCACATGGTCGAATCGCTGCGCGAGATCGGCGGCGATCGAAGCTTCGGCCGCCATGCGCGACCAGTAGAGTAGTAAGTCGTCGTAATCGAGGACGTTTTGCGCTTGCTTGGCGGCGACGTAGCCGGCAAAGAGCGCCCGTAAGTCCCGCTCCCATTCGCGACACCACGGGAACGCCCGCTCGAGCACGTGAGAGAGCGTCGCCCCGGTGTTCACGACGCGCGAATAAATCGCCAGGCAGGTGCCCTTGACCGGAAAGCGACGTTCCTTGGCCGACAGGCCCAGCTCATGCCGGACGACGTTCATCAGATCGGCGCAGTCTTCCCGATCGTTGATCGTGAACACGGGCGACAGCCCGATCGATTCGGCATACTCGCGCAACAAGCGCGCACCCACGCTGTGAAACGTGCCCGTCCACGTCAACGCCTGCGCTAAATCGGCGCGCGTGCCGAGCGCTTGCGCGGCGATGCGGGTGGCCCGTCGTGTCATGTCCTGCGCCGCGCGCCGCGAAAAGGTGAGCAGGAGCACGCGCCGGGGGTCCGCGCCTTTGACGAGCAAGTGCGCGACCCGATGCGCCAGCGTGTTCGTCTTGCCCGAGCCGGCGCCCGCGATGACGAGCAGCGGCCCGCCCGGCCTCGCGCGTTCGCCGACGCCATGCTCCACGGCGGCGCGCTGGGCGTCGTTCAGTTTTTCAAGATAAGGGGCGGCCGGCACGGAAAAATCCGGCTGCGCAGCGGTGGAAACTGGGGACACGGCGAAATCGTCGATGTTCGAACTAGCGAGCGCCGGCCCGCAACGCGCGGCGCCGGCGACAATCAGCGCTACTGTATAGGCATACATAGGTGCTCGCAAGCGCCAGGACGAATGAATGCGCTTGCCGCTATTTCCCTAGGTCGCTTGCGTGGCTTATGATGCCTGCCCTGATCGCTTTCGCGCCGCATGCCGGTTATCGCCATGGCTAATCTCAATTTCACGCTCACGGGCGATCACGTCGAACTGCACAATCTGCTCAAGCTGCTCGGGCTAGCCGATAGCGGAGGCGCGGCGAAAGCGCTGGTGGCCTCGGGCGAAGTCAAAGTCGATGGGCAAGTCGAGTTGCGCAAGACCTGCAAGATCCGCGCGGGACAAGTCGTCCTGCTCGGCGACACGCGCATCGCCGTTCACGAGCCGGACTGACGGGCGCGGCGCGGCTCGCGCGTCGTTGCTCATTGCCGCTCGCTACGGCGCTCGGTCATCGACAGGCGAGCGCCGAAGCAATAAGCTCTTCTTTTCTTTCCGACCAAAAACACCATGGGCCGCACGCGCGCGCCGCGCCGATGCGTTCCGTTGCGCCTCGATCGCTTTGCCATGTCAGAGTCCACCTTGACCCGGGCCGCCGCCACGCCGGCCCCGCCGCCGTTTTCGCGCCATGCGGTCGATACAGCACGCCTGGCCGCCCCGCTCGCCATTGCGCAACTCTCGCAGATGGCGATGGGCGTCACCGATACGATCCTGCTCGGCTCGTTGAACGCCGATGCGCTCGCCGCGGGCGGTCTCGGCGCCGGCATCTTCTTCGTCATCGTCACGCTGCTGCAAGGCGTGCTGAGTTCCGTGAGCGTCACGGTCGCCAATGCGCGCGGCGCGCAAGCGGAGCACCGGGTGCCCCATATCTATTGGACGGGGCTCGCGTTGTCGGTATTGCTCGCGGTGCCGGCCTTCGCCCTGCTGTCGTTCACCGAGCCGCTCCTCGTCGCGTTCGGCGAGCCGGCGCGGCTCGCGCACGATGTCGGCGCCTACACGGGCGTGCTGCGCTTCGCATCGTTGGGCAGCCTCATCGGCGTGGGCATGATGCGCTCGTTTCTGCCCGCGATCGGCGCGGCTAAGCGCCTGCTGTGGGTCTCGCTCATTGGCGTCGTGTTCAACGGCGTACTCAACTACGGGCTCATTCACGGCGCGTGGGGGCTGCCCCGGCTCGGCATGCTCGGCTCCGCGACGGCAACGACCGTCACCGTGTGGCTCAGCGCGATCGCGCTGGTCGCGCTCCTGCATGGACGACAGCGCTTCCGGCATTTCGTGGTGGCCAAGCGGCCCACGATGCCGCTCATGAGCGAGCTATTCGCGATCGGCTGGCCCGTAGCGATCACCTATGGCGTCGAATCGGCGCTGTTTCTCTGCACGGGCCTGTTTATCGGCCTCATGGGCGAAACACCGCTGGCCGCTCATCAGATCGCGATGAGCGTCAGCTCTGTCACGTTCATGGTGCCGCTGGCGATCGGCCAAGCGGCGAATGTGCGCGTCGGCTACTGGATGGGCGCGGGCAATCCCGTCGCCGCGCGCCACGCGGGCTTCGTCGCGCTCGGGCTCGGCGTCGCCTACATGTCGATGACCGGGCTGGCGTTTCTGCTCGCGCCGCACGCGATCGTCGGCCTATATCTCAAGCTGGACGACCCCGCCAACGCGCAGACCGTTTCGATCGCCGCTTCGCTGCTCGGCGTAGCGGCAGTGTTCCAGATCGTCGACGGCATGCAGACAATCGGTTCCGGCTGCCTGCGCGGGCTCAAGGACACGCGCGTGCCGATGCTCGCGGCCGCGTTCGGCTACTGGGGCATCGGCTTTCCCACCGGCTACGTGCTCGCGTTTCACGCTGGCCTCGGCCCGCGCGGCCTGTGGTGGGGCCTCGCGGCCGGCCTGGCAAGCGTCGCGGTACTGATGACGCTGCGCTTCGATCGCCGCACCCGCGTGCGGCCAAGCGCGTAAGCGGAGCAATCACGAACATGCGCATGCGTAATGGGTAAGCTGCGCCGGCTTCCCCTAGAATGCGGTCATGGGTGTCGGAACAAGCATTGGCCGGATCCGCGGTCGGTGCTTGGGTCCCGCCGGTCCTTCAGCAAAGGAAGACTCCGCCGTGTTCGATGAACAATGGTCGCAGCCCGGGGCCGCGTGGCGCCAACGAAGCCGTCGACGGCAAATTCTTGGCGTCGCTACGCCTGGGCTCGCGCGCTGGCTCGCATTTCTCTTCGCCGCCCTGCTCGCCGCCTGCACCACGCTGCCGCCGGCCACCTCGCTCGATCGCCCCGTTACTCACGCGCTGGCCGACCCAGGCGCGACGCCGCTCGGCCAGGCGCTCGCACCGGCCGTCGCCGCTCACGGCGGGCAGTCGGGTTTTCGCCTGCTGATCGACGGCACCGATGCGCTGCAAACGCGGATCGCGCTGGCCCGTGCCGCCACCAAGACGCTCGATCTGCAGTACTACATCGCCGCCGAAGACACGACCGGCCGGCTACTGCTCGCCGCCGCGCTCTACGCGGCCGATCGCGGCGTGCGGGTGCGCATGCTCGTCGACGACTTGAACTTCGACGATACCCGGCGCTTGATGGCCGCCCTTTCCACGCATCCGAAGATCGAGGTGCGCATCTTCAATCCGTTCGGCAGCACGCACTCGAGCGTCTTCGCCCGCACCGAAACGTTCCTGACCCGCATCGATCGCTTCACGCGCCGCATGCACAACAAAGCGATGATTGCCGACGGCGAGCTGGCGATCGTCGGCGGCCGCAACCTTGGCGACGAATACTTCAGCGCGAGCCCCAAACTGCAGTTCCGCGATTTGGACATCCTGGCCGCCGGCCCCATCGTCGGGGACGTTTCCAAGAGCTTCGACGCGTTTTGGAACAGCGCCGGCGCTTACCCCTTGAGCGCGGTGGATAAGCGAAACTACGCCGCCGGCGATTTGCGCGCCGCGCGAGCCGAGCTGCGCGCGCATTGGCGGGAGCAAGCGCAGGCCGTCGGCGCCAAGCCGTTGAGCGCCGCGCCGCTGTGGCAGCAGATCGCGCAAGGGAAAATGGGCCTCGTGTGGGCCCACGCGACATTCCGAGTCGACTCGCCGACGAAAATCACGGCCCCCGAAGACGACTACCGCAGCCCGCCGATGCACGCGCTCGCCGAACTGCTGCAAGGCGCGCAGCATGAGGTGCTGCTGCTCTCGCCCTATTTCGTGCCGCATGATGCGGGCATCCGGTTGCTTAGCGGGCTCACGCATCGCGGCGTGCGTGTGGCCGTCGTGACGAATTCGATGGCCTCCACCGACGCCGTCGCGGTACAAGCCGGCTACAGCCCCTATCGCATGGCGCTGCTGCAAAACGGCGTCGAACTCTATGAATTCATGCCACTACAGCGCACCCGTTCGCGCTTTTTCGCCGGCTCGGAATCGCGGGCGAGCCTACATGCAAAGGCCTACGTCATCGACCGTCGTACCCTCGTCATCGGCTCGCTCAATTTCGATCCTCGATCGGCTCACCTGAACAGCGAGCTGGCGCTGGTCATCAATAGTCCCGCGCTTGCGGGCCAAGTGGCCAAGCTGATCGAGCAATCGATGTCCCCGAGCGTCAGCTATCG
>JBQCDS010000565.1:0-7231 GCA_051961035.1 Trinickia sp.
CATGCAGCAGATGTCCAAGCAGCCGGAGTTTGGCAAAAGCAAGCTTCATCTAAGTCAAGTCAGCGGTTCACGATTCGCGCATCGGGTGCAGATGGGTCAACCCTGCTCGTAAGCCACACGCCCCGCGACGATCGTCGCACGCACGCGCGCCGGCAGTTCATAGCCGAGAAACGGCGTGTTGTGCCCTTGGCTCTTGAGCGCACGCGGCTCGACGCGCCAATAGGCGTTGCGGTCGAATACGCAAACATCGGCCGCCGCGCCCGCTTCGATCTGACCCACGGGTAGCTTCAGCACCTTCGCCGGCTCCGTCGTGATGCGGCTCAATGCGCGCGCCAGTGAAAGCCCGGCTTCGTCGGCCCATTTGATCGTCAGGGACAGCAGCAACTCGAGACCCGTCGCGCCAGGCGTGGCTTCGTCGAACGGCAGCAGCTTTTCGTCGTCGTCGACGGGCGTATGCGCCGAGCAGATGGCGTCGATCGTGCCGTCGGCCAGCGCGGCGCGAATCGCCTCGCGGTCGCGCTGTGTCCGCAGCGGCGGATCGAGCCGGAATTGCGAATCGAAGTAGCCGATGTCGACGTCGATGAGATGGATGTGATTCGCGCTGACGTCGCACGAAACAGGCAACCCCTCGGCCTTCGCCTCGCGCACGAGGGCGACACCCGCCGCCGAGGACAATTGCGGCAAGTGCACGCGCGCGCCCGTTGAACGCATGAGTTCGAAGATCGTATGCAGTGCGATCGTCTCGGCCGCCACCGGCACGCCAGGCAAGCCCAAGCGCGAGGCGATAGCGCCACTCGCCGCGACGCCTCCCTTCGCGAGATAGGCATCTTGCGGCCGCAGCCACACCGTGTAGCCATACGTGCTCGCGTACTGCAACGCGCGCAACAGCACCTGTGTATCGACGATAGGCACATCGGCCTGCGTGAAGCCGATGCAGCCGGCTTCGGTCAATCCGGCCATCTCCGTGATGACGGCACCCTTCAAGCCGACCGTCAATGCACCCAGCGGATGCACGTGCGCGCGATTGAGCTTGCTCGCCCGGAACTTGAGCATTTCGATAAGGCCTGGCTCATCGAGAATCGGGTCGGTGTCCGGCGGGCACGCCAACGTGGTGACGCCGCCGGCCACGGCCGCCGCCATCTCGGAGTCGAGCGTGGCCTTGTGCTCGTAGCCGGGCTCGCGCAAACGCGCCGACAAGTCGACAAAACCCGGCGCCACATAGAGGCCCTTTGCATCGATCGTCTTGTCTGCCGTGAACCCGGCGGGCGCCGCGCCGATCGCGGCGACCTTGCCGTCGGCAATGAAAACGTCCGCCCGTTGCTCGGCACCCGCTCGCGCGTCGATCACGGTGCCGCCTTCGATATGAATCTTCATGTGCTGCCTTATTGTGTTTCCGTCGCTCTTCGTGGCGCCGCTGCGCCCTTGATGCAGCCGGCTAGTCGTTGTTGCCGGCAACGATGCTCATCACGGCCATGCGCACCGCGATGCCGAACGTCACCTGGTTCAGAATCACCGATTGCGGGCCGTCGGCCACCTGCGAATCGATCTCCACGCCGCGGTTCATCGGGCCCGGGTGCATGACGATCGCATCGGGCTTCGCGCGCGCGAGCCGCTCCGGCGTGAGCCCCCAGCTCTTGAAGTATTCCTGCGCCGAAGGCAGCAACGCGCCGCTCATCCGCTCGTTCTGCAACCGCAGCATGATGACGACATCGACGTCTTTCAGCCCTTCGTCGAGATTGTGATAAACACGCACGCCGAGCTCTTCCAGGCCGCCCGGCAGCAAAGTGCGCGGGCCGATCGCGCGCACTTCGGGCACGCCCAGCGTCGTGAGCGCATGAATATCCGAACGCGCCACGCGCGAGTGCAGGATGTCGCCGACGATCGCCACGCGCAGATTCGTGAAATCGCGCTTGTAATGGCGGATCGTGTACATGTCGAGCAGGCCTTGCGTGGGGTGCGCATGGCGCCCGTCGCCCGCATTGATCACGTGCACATGCGGCGCGCAGTGCTCGGCGATCAAATACGGTGCGCCGCTCGATGCGTGGCGTACGACGAACATATCGGCGTGCATGGCCGACAAGTTGTTGATCGTGTCGAGCAGCGATTCGCCCTTGCTCGTCGACGACGCATTGATGTTCAAGTTGAGCACGTCGGCCGATAAACGCTTGGCGGCGATTTCGAACGTGGTGCGCGTGCGCGTCGAGTTCTCGAAGAAGAGGTTGAAAACCGACTTGCCGCGCAAAAGCGGCACCTTCTTCACCTCGCGATCGGTCACACTCACGAACTGCTCGGCGGTATCGAGGATGTGCGTGACGATCGCGCGCGGCAGCCCTTCGATCGTCAGCAGGTGCTTGAGCTCGCCGCTCTTCGTGAGTTGCGGGTTGCCCCGCAGGAAGCCGTAGCGAAAGCGCTCGGCAGGCGCGGACTCGCCGCCGTGATTGGCACGGCCCGGGGTGACGGTGTTCATGGTCGGTCTAGTTCAAACATAGATGGACAAAGCGCGCGAGCAACGCTCCCGCGTGTTTCGTCGGAAAGCTAATCGCGAGCACGGCGTTGCGGCGTTGCACGCTTCAATCGCCGCGCGGTTCGGTGCGGAACGTGAAACGCAGGTCGTCTGCCCGCTCGAGCACGAGCGTGGAGGCGGCGGCGACATCCGCATGCGCACCGACGAAGCGCGCCTCGATCGGCATCTCGCGGCCGCTACGCTCGGCGAGCACGGCGAGTTCGATCGCGGCGGGACGCCCGTAGTCGTACAACTCATTGATGGCCGCGCGCACGGTGCGGCCCGTATGCAAGACATCGTCGACAAGCACGATCCGGCGATCGGTGACATCGAACGGCAACGAGGTGGGGCTGGCTTGGCTGTGCAGCCCTTTTTTCGCGTAATCGTCGCGATGAAGCGCAACGTTCACCACGCCGAAAAAATTCGCGCCGAGATCGCGAGCGAGACGCTCGGCGAGCCATGCACCCCCGCTATGGATGCCAGCGAGGACGGGGCCGTCGGCGGCCCCGAACGACACGCCGTAGACATCGCGGATTTGCGCGAGGAGCGTCGCGTAGGACGCTTCGGCATCAATGCTACTCATCGGAAATCCCGTCCAGGTACTGTTGAAGAATGATGCGCGCGGCCTCGGCATCGCGCATCTCGCCCGCGACGCCGGCCTCGCGCATGTCGAGATCGGCCGCGACCGAACTGTAGCGCTCATCGATCCATGCGACGGGCAAATTGAAACGCCCGTTCAACTGGTTGCCGAATCGCTTCGAAAGCTGCGTCATCTCATGCGGCGTGCCGTCAGGGTGGCACGGCAATCCCACCACGAGCGCATCGGGTTTCCATTCGGCAATGAGCTTGCCGACGGCTTCGAAGCGAAACTCGCGGTTGCGATTCGGCACCACGACAAGCGCCCGAGCGTGGCGCGTGAGCGCGTTGCCAATGGCCACGCCGATACGCTTTTCACCGTAGTCGAACGCAAGCAGCGTCGCCTCACGCCCAACCGCTTTCGTCATGCGTGACCCGCGTCGCCCGAGAGCATCGACGGCGTGACCCCCAGCAGCGCCAGCGCGGCTTCGAAGCGGTTTTCGGCTGGGATATCGAACACGATTTTCGGGTCGGCCTCGACCGTCAGCCAGCCGTTGCGCGAGATTTCTTCTTCGAGCTGCCCCGCTCCCCACCCCGCGTGGCCGAGTGTCAGCAAGAAGCGCTGCGGGCCCTTGCCACTTGCCACCGCTTCGAGGACGTCTTTCGATGTCGTCATTTCGAGCCCGCCCGTTACCGCCATCGACGATGTGTAGGCGCTGCCCTCGACGGGCTCGTGCAACACGAAGCCGCGCTCGGTTTGCACCGGGCCGCCGAAGTAGACGGGGACATGGAGCAACGGCTCGATCTCGAGCTTCAGATCGATACGGCTGAAAAGCGATTCGAGGTCGATATCGGTCGGCCGATTGATGACGAGGCCGAGCGCGCCGCGCTCGCTGTGATCGCAAAGGTAGATCACCGTTCCGGAAAACGTGGGATCCGCCATATTGGGCATGGCGATCAGGAACTGGTTGGTCAGATTGATGCGATCGTTACTCTTAGACATGGTTCGAATTTTAGCAAAGACGGTGCACATTGGACGCCGCGAGTGAGCGCCGGCACGCTGGGCGGGCCGCGTTCTTTAAGCGCATGGTTCACGCCCGCCGCGGAAGTGGCCTATGTTCCCTCGCACTCTATCACGCATGTCGGCCGCATCCTGCGACGTTGCCCGTTTGCACAAGCACCGGCGCACTCGCCTTCGAGCCGTGGAGCATCGAACGCGCCGCGCGTTTGGCTTCGGCCTACTGTTCGCCCTACTTTCATAGTGCGTCGCCCGATCGTTGCAGCAAGAATCGAAGCGGCCGAGAGGCCTTGCAGTGCTTAAGACACGAAGGTAGCCGACGCCGAGCGGGCATCGGGCACGGTTCGCTCGATCGCCTGCGTCAGCAAGGCAAGCGGCACCGCCGAATCGGGTGGCGCGAAGCCGGCCGCAACGCGCAGCAGCATCGCGCGCAGCGCTTCCACGGCCTGCTCGATGGGGCGCCGTGCGGGCGCCGACTGCGGCGAGCCGATGCGAATCGCATAGGCAAGCCGGCGCCATGCGAGGCCCAGGGCGTCGGCCAACAATGCGACGTGCCCGAGCCCGAGCGCCTGGGCGGAGGCGCCGACTCGAAACGCGGCTTGCGCCGCATGTTCGGCAGCTTCGGCGTCACCCGCGAGTGCGCCGTTCGACGAGGAAGGCATCGCGGCCGGATCGGGCGTCCCGGGCACGAACGCGATGTCGCTGCTCACCGCGAGCGCGGCCATCGATGCATCGGCCGTTTGCAGGAAATCCTCATACGCATGAACGTTCACGGACACCGCGCCGAGCTGGCGCATCACGGCCTCGTCGCCCGCCTGCGCTTCGGCTTGCGCGGCCCCTTGCTCCCAGGCGATCTCGGACGCTTGTGTCGCCGCGACGTGCCAGTCGACGGTGAGCCCGTAATCATTGAGCAAGGCCACCGCGTCGGCGTCCTCTGCCGCCGCGCCGTAGAGCGCCAAATCGCGCCACAACAACGCGAGGGCCGAGCGTACGAACGAGCGCTGTGCCACGTGCGCTCCATTCGCATGCTCAGCGAGCAACAAATTGCAGCGGGCATAGAAGCGCTTCGCCTCGTCATCGCCCATCTGCGCCCGTCCGCTCGCGCGCAATGCTCGCGCGCACGCGCCGGCCAACCGCCAAACGTCATAGGGGTCGGTACCGGCGAGCTCGGCGAGACATGCGTCGAGTTCGTCGAGCACCGCGCCCGCTTGAACGTCGCCCTTCAGTAAGGGCAACAGCGCCTGCTCGAAACGAGCGCGCAAAACAGCCAATACGCGGGGTGAGTTCGCGCGAAACGTGGCCGGCGCAATCGGGCGCCCCGCAAGGGCAAGATCCTCGAACGCGACGACGTAGGCTTGCGTATGGCGCGCGACCTGCGCGTTCAGTTCTCGGTAATGAGAAAACAGCACCGGCGAGCAGGCCAATTCACGCAAGTTACGGCGCGTCAATGCGGCATGGAAATCGGTGATCGCCGCCTGAAACCGCGGCAGAAAATCATCGTTCGCGTGCGGTGCGGCAAGCGCAAGGGCATCGGTAAAGCGCTGCGGCGCGAGCCAACCGGCCTGGCGCAGCGCCTGCGCGGCCCGCAACAGCGGCCCGACCACCGTCATCCGTGCTGCGCTGGCCAGCCGCGCCTCGGCTAGCGCGCTTTGCGCTTCGGGCACCGCGCCGCCGCGCGGGTTCGGCAAGGCGGCAAGGCTCGGGGGATCGACGGATGTCATAAGCTCGAGGGCAGGCGACGCGGCTCAATGCCACTGGGGCCCGAGCCACTTTGGCTTCGATCAGATCTGAACCATCTCGAAATCTTCCTTGCGCGCGCCGCATTCAGGGCACGTCCAATTGATTGGCACGTCTTCCCAGCGCGTGCCCGGGGCGATGCCTTCTTCGGGCAGACCGGCTTCTTCGTCGTAGATCCAGCCGCAAATCAGGCACATCCACTGTTTGTAGTCCATTCTTGTATCGCGTCGAAAGATCGGTCGTTCAAAGAGCCATGATGGTACCGTTTTTGAGGCGGGCCTGGCTAGGTACGAATCCGCGCACGAAAGCCGTGCGTTCGCACGGGGCATTGGGAAACTGCCGCCTATGCGCCGACAATGGGGTTTAGCGCCCGTGCCATTCGGGCGCATTGGCCGCATAATTGACCGACCGCGCAGGCGAGCCGACCGGCCCGCCGCTCGCGGCTATCACGACTCAACTATTACAATGCAAAGTGCCGCACCTCCGATCGTTCTCACCTTCGGCTTGGCCGATCCCACGGGCGGCTTCGGCCTTCAGGCCGACTTGCTTACGCTTGCGAGCATGGGCTGTCACGGCGTATCGGTGCTGACCGGCTATACGGTACGCGATTCCGTCAGTTGCGACGAGGTGACGGGGCTCGACCCCGAGGTCGTTGCGACGCAAGCGCGCATGCTGCTGGAGGACATGCCCATTGCCGCCTTCAAGGTGGGGGCGGCCACGCGCGCGGAAGTCGTCAGCGCGATTGCCGAGGTCGTGTCCGATTACGACGATATTCCGTTGATTCTCGCGCCCGATTTCACCCTCGACGACGAGCACGTTCTCGCTGCGGACGAATTGCGCGAATCGATCGCCGATTTACTGGCTCCGCAAACGACGATTCTGATCGCCGATCAGTCGACGCTCATCGCGCTCGCTCAGCCGGACGGCGACGCCGACGCCCCGAGCCTGGATGGGGCCATCGCCCACTTGCTGTCCCAAGGCGCCGAATACGTGCTGTCGACGCAAACGGGCACGCATCGGCTCGTCAATACGCTGTTCAGCGAGGAAGGGCAGTTGCGGCAAGACATGTGGGATCGGCCGCAACATCGGCTCATGGGCATTACGGACACCCTCGGCGCGGCCGTGGCGGCATTGCTCGCGAATGGACAGGAGCCCGCCGAAGCGGCCCGCGAGGCGCAGGAGTATTTGTATCAGGCGGTACGGCAAGCGTTTCGCCCGGGCATGGGGGCGTATATGCCGGATCGATTCTTCTGGGCGCGCGACGACGAAGATGCGCCCTCGGCTCAGTCGATCGGTTTGGATCCGTTGCGGCCGAAGCCGTCGAGGGCTTGAGCGTTGTGATGAGCTAACTGCGTCGCGTCCTATGGGCGCAAAAAACCCGCAGTTCAGTTGATGAA
>JBQCDS010000566.1:0-5781 GCA_051961035.1 Trinickia sp.
GGTCGAGCCGAATCCCATCCAGGGCGACGACGCCCGGAAACCGCTTTACGACACCTTCTAGGCGCAGGATCTCCCGGCCGCGAATCGCCGGATCGGCAACGGCGAGGCTCGATGCACTGCTAGGCACTGGCATGACGTCTCCTATGAAAGGCCGACCTAGGCTTGCGCGTGGTCAGTCCAATTGAAGCGAATTAAAGTCTAAATCGCCCCGTTGGTCAAGCCAATCGTAAATTCTCTTCACTGCCCTTACCAATAGTACTAACCCGGATAGATCAGCCAATCGTCCACTGGATAAGCTTCACAAGCGCTCGTGCTAGACTTCCGCGCGGGCTGCGCAAGCCAGCGCCGCCCACCTTGCATCGGCACCATGAAATCGACAGAACCCAAGCGGCTTTACCAATCCGTCGCCACTCAAATCCTCGCGTTGATTCGTCAGGGCGAATTCCCGACAGGAGAGCGGCTGCCGCCCGAACGCGAACTCGCGTTGAAGCTCGGGGTGTCCCGGCCATCGCTGCGCGAAGCGTTGATCGCGCTGGAAATCGGCGGGCAAATCGAGATCCGGATGGGATCGGGCGTGTACGTATGCGAGGCGAGCGTGTGCGACGCCGGAACAGTTGGCGCGCTGGGCGACAGCCCCTCGGAATTGATGCAGGCACGCGCCGCGATCGAAGGCAGCGTGGTGGTACTGGCCACGGCGCATATGACAGCGGCGATGTTGGATCGATTGCGTCGCACAGTCGAGCGCATGCGTCGGCTCGCGGCGGCCGGCAAATCGCCCGTCGAAGCGGATCGGCAGTTCCACATGTTGATTGCGGAAGCCGCCGGCAACTCAGTGCTCAGCCGTTACATGGCGGAACTCTTCGACAGCCGCCATGACCCGATCGCCGCCGCCATGCGCGGCCACGCGGAGAGTGCGCAGACGTGGACGGCAGCGGTGCGCGAACATGAAACGGTGCTGCGCGCCCTGCAAGCCGGCGACCCGATCGCCGCGCAAACGGCGATGCGCGCGCATCTCATGGCCTCGGAAGAGCGATGGATGAGCGGAGCGTTGAAACAGGGTGCGGAGTAGCTACTCGCCAAGCCGCCTATCGCGCGTATCATCATCGGCGCTGAACGGGTCGAACAGCGCGAAGACAATCTCGGCGCGGTCGATGTCGTTCTGACCGAGCAGGAGGTGGCCAGTTTCGATGCAGTGAGTGCGTTGCCGGCCTACTATCTCGGCTGGACGATCGATCGTCAGGATGCGAGCAGGATCCCTGCAGCGTTCAAGCGCGCCGCGTCGGAATTGGAACCGGCTAAAAACAGAACAAGGGCCGCTAACGGTTTACGGGCTCGCCCGAGTATGCAAGTATCTTTGCCAGCGCTCATACCGCACTTTTACGAGGTTGACGATGGCGTGGAAACTCTGGAAAACCGACAAGCAGCACGATGAGACGCGAAGCTGGCCCAGCGATACGCATCAGTCGATCAAGCAGCTTCTGCGCATGTACCTGGACAGCGACGGAGCACCCTTCGCACACTGGATAGCACCTGGCATTACATTTACGCCAGACGTAGAACCTATTGTGCGAAACGGTGTCCGAGGGTACCAGCTTGCGCTCTGGTTTTGGCTTTTTGCCGAGAAGCACGGCACGATCGCGGCACGGATGGTGCGCGAGTCGTTCTGCCTGCTCGCCGAAGCGGCGCAGCCCTCGTCCGGCGATAGAATCGATGCGCTGCTCGAGCTTGCGAACCGCCAAGCGCATTGCGTCGAGACGATCTCCGCCGAACAGCGCACCTTCGAACAAGAGGGCCTGTCCGTTGAACTCCCGATGGAGTTCTTTTTGGCTGCGGGCTTTATCAAGCTCGCGCCCGAATCCGCTGATGCCGCAAGCGAGAGCGCCAGTCTGCAAGGCAATGACTACAAGCTCGCCGACTGCTTTCGGCACGCAACCGACCAAGCGCTTGCGGTGTTCCGCCCGATGATCGACGCGGTCGAGTTCGATGCGAAATCGCTGCCCGATTGGAAATGGAGCACTTGTCCCGGCGCTGTGGAGCGCCACCTGCAACGGCGTCACGGCAATCCGTTGTTTCCCCTGCATCGCCAAATCGTTACGGCTCAGGATGTCTATGAGGCACGTGTTGCCGACGCGCGCGCCCTCCACGACATCAGGAACGAGCTCAATGAGTTGAGCCGCTCATTTTCCGAACGGGCTGAACTTCCGCTCAACTGGCAGTCGTACCTCGAGGGATATCGCGACCATGTCGACAGGCTCGACGAACGTCGCCTCGCATCTGGCGGGCAGCATGCGCCACTCGGCGATGCCATCGCAAGCCTGCGGGCCGATATCCTTGCCACTTGGCGGGCGTCCATTCATAAGAATAGGCACAGCCTTGCCACGCTCGATCAAGACGAAGCACAAAGGGCCGAGCGGCGTGCGCTTCTGTACGGAAGCGACTGGACCGCGCAGCTTTTGAGTCATGGGTCTTCGATACCGCCCGAGGAGGTCGTTCCTGCCCTACTGAGCGAATCCCTCTCGCAATTGGAGAAGGTCGTCGCCAGTCTGAAAGCCGAACCGCGACTGCATGAGACGCTTGCGCAATGTCGCGCAACGGCGCATCGGCTCGTCAATGAATTTCGCGCAGGCAGCCCTCCCGTTCCCCATATCGGCGATAAGCTTCGCATTCTCGACGGCGCGCCAGATCAAGCGCCCGCTTGACGAAGCCCGCTCGACGCACGTTCTTTCTTGCGGCAAGGCGTCATTCGACGCCTTTTTCCTATGGCCACGTTCGAGGCGGCAATCGCGCGGCGGAAAGATTGTTGTCGATTTCCTGGGTCCCCGCTCGTCGTACACAGTGGCAGACGTTTTGCAATACGCTGCCTATCGGCACATACGTGCGTGTGGAAACAAGGAGATCGCGAATGAATTACGTCGATGGATTCATTGTCCCGGTACGAACGGCCAACCGCGAAACTTACCGGCAGTTCGCCGAAAAAGCGGCGGCCGTCTTCAAGGAGCACGGCGCGCTGAACGTGGTCGAGTGCTGGGGAGATGATGTGCCGGAAGGTAAAGTCACGTCGTTCCCGATGTCGGTCAAGCGTCAAGACGACGAAGCGGTGGTGTTCTCCTGGGTCGTGTGGCCGTCGCGCCAGTTGCGTGACGAAGGGATGAAAGCGGTGATGGCCGACCCACGGCTGCAACCGGAGAACGCTCCCATGCCGTTTGACGGTCAGCGGCTCATCTATGGCGGTTTTGAAGTCATAGTCGACGCCTGATGGCGGAAAAATAGGGCGCCGGCTCGATTTCATACGCGAGCCGACGCCGCTATCGGGCGCGGGTGGGCGGCCCATCCGCGTATCGCGTTCACGTCTATATCGTCGGAACCGAAGTGAAAGCGCTGGGCAAGATGCGACTTGCGACGCCCGTTTTGGCCGACGTGTGAATCAAAGACGATAAACGCGTTCGGCATTGTCGTGGAACAGCGCACGACGTTCCGAATCCGAAAAATCGTTCGTCATTGCCTTGAACGCGTCGAAGACAGCGTCGTAGCTGCTGAAGAGCTTGTCGACCGGAAAGTTGCTGGCAAACATGCATCGCTCGACGCCGAACGCATCGATTGCATCAAGTACAAACGGCCGAATGCTATCGACAGTCCATTTCCAATCCGCCATACCGAGCCCCGAAATCTTGCACGATACATTGGATGCGGATGCCAGCAGCTTCATCCCTTTTTTCCAACCGTCGATTTCAGCCGGCGTTCGGTCTACCGGCATGCCTGTATGGTTGAGCACGATAGGGATATCCGGATATGCGCTGGCGAGCGCAGTCGCTTCTTCCATCTGCGGGTAATACAGTTGCAAATCGAAGGACAGGTCATAGCGTCGAAGAAGCGCATACCCTGCCCGCCATTGCGGGTCGCTCATCAGGTGGGGGCTGTCGATAAATGTCTTGACGGGGTCGCGATGGAAGTTAAGGCACTGGCGGATTCCGCGCACGTTCGGATACGCTAGGTGCGCTTCTAGCACCTCCTGCACGGCCGGCGATGACAGATCGGCAAAGCCAATGATTCCATGCGGATAGCCATGCTTGTCTGCAACGCTTTGCAGCCAACGGGTTTCCGCAACGGGGTCATTGTGGTCGTATTCCACCTGTAGATGCACCGTCTTGACGACATTCTGATTTTTAATATCGGCTAGGAAGTCTTCAATCAGATAATCCTTACGGATCGCTGAATAATCGCCGAAGACTCGATCGAGCATGGGCCCCTGGAGCCACGGATACTTTCCGGCCTTCAGGTCATAAAGGTGATGGTGGGGGTCAATGATGGGAAAGTTATCCACGATGTCTCCACATACTTTCGAATCGAAACACGAGACCGCCGACGCATCGGCAGGCGGCCTTCCCGTGTACAACTAGGCTTAGTAGCTACCGGCTGACGGCGGGTATACGCGCTTCACCGTTGCCTGAGTTGCCGGCTGGTCAATGGACTCTTTCGTGACTAGCGGCTCCTTAAGCGCAAGCTTTTGGATAGTCGGCTTCTTGTTCAGCGCGTTGCTGACCTGTGTCGTGGCGTCAATGCCCTGCCCGACAGCTTCCTGCAGGAAAATGCCCTGGATAGCGCCGTCGCGCAGCAGCTTGATGGTTGTCGGGCTCCCGTCAGCGGTAACGACTGCGACTTTCCCCGTGAGCCCTCGCGTTTGAAGCGCTTTTGCCGCGCCAGTCGCCGCTTCGTCGTACATGCCGTAGATGGCCTTGACATCGGGGTGAGCGGTGAGAATATCGTTTGCCTGCGAAACGGCTTCGTTCACGGTGAGACCGTGGGTCTCGAGAACTTCGACCAAGTCACAACCATCCGCGGCGAACGACTCCTTTGCGCCCTTCATATACTTCTGTGCGTTCTCGCGATCCTGTGGAAGAGACAGCATCGCGATCTTGTTGCCACCCCGCTCCTTGGCAAGCTTGCAAACGTATGCGCCTTGCGCTTTTCCCGTCTCGTAGTTATTGGCTGTGACGGCGGATGTGTAGTCTGTCTGCCCGGCTTGCGGTCCGATACCGGCAAACGCGATGGGCACGGATTTTTCCTTTAGCAGTCGCAAGACAGGAGGCGTGCTCGTGGAGCTAACCGGGCCCATGACAATGGCGGACACGCCTCGTGTCAGCGCCGTCTTCACGTTGTCCATCTGCTTCGCCGGAGAATTCTCCGAGGTGAATTCAACGTAGTTCATGCCCAATTCTTTCGCCCGCTCTTTGACTCCATACGCCACCCACTGCCAGTAAGAGATGTCCAACGACGGGGCGATATATGCGACTGTCGGCTTCGACTGTGCGAGCGCAGATTGTGATACGAAGGCGGCGCAACTGAATGCGCTCACGGCGAGCACCCTGGTCAACGGCTTCCCAATACGGACCGTCTTAGTCATTCCGAAAATGTTCATCACTGTCTCCTTGCTGAGTGTTGTCTTGCATGCTTACCGTCGAGTTTTGGTGACGCGGTCGACGAGAACCGCGATGAGAATCACGACACCCGTCACCGTGCCTTGCCAGAAGCTGTTCACGCCGATCAGATTCGCGCCGTTTTGGATGATGGTTATCATCAGCGAACCCAGTAATGCCCCAATCGCCGACCCCGTTCCGCCGAAAAGGCTTGCGCCGCCAATCACGACTGCCGCGATTGCTTGAAGCATTAGGCTGGACCCCGCGGTCGCTTCGGCGTTACTGATGTACGAGACGCTTACGATGCCCGCAAACGATGCGAGCAATCCCGAGAGCATGTAAGCGGAAAGGCGAACGCGGTTGACAG
>JBQCDS010000567.1:0-5636 GCA_051961035.1 Trinickia sp.
ACCGCGGGCACCGAAAACGTTCAGGGCGAAGTGCAGAAAAAGCTCGATGTGCTATCGAACGAGATCTTGCTCGACGCCAACGAATGGGGCGGCAACCTCGCGGCGATGGCGTCCGAGGAGATGGAAACGCTGTTCCCCATTCCGTCGAACTATCCGCGCGGCGAGTATCTGCTCGTCTTCGACCCGCTCGACGGCTCGTCGAACATCGACGTCAACGTCTCGATCGGTACGATTTTTTCGGTGCTGCGTTGCCCGGATGGGCAAGACGCCACCGAGGAATCGTTCCTACAGCCGGGCCGGCAACAAGTCGCGGCCGGCTACGCGGTGTACGGGCCGCAGACGGTGCTCGTGCTGACCACGGGCAACGGCGTCAACTGCTTCACGCTCGATCGTGAACTGGGCTCGTGGGTGCTGACGCACAACAACTTGTGCATTACCGAAGATACGCGAGAGTACGCGATCAACGCCTCGAACGCGCGTCATTGGTACGCGCCCGTGCAGCGCTACGTCGGCGAACTGCTCGAGGGCAAGACAGGGCCGCGCGGGGCCGATTTCAATACGCGCTGGGTGGCATCGATGGTAGCGGACGTGCACCGCATCTTGAACCGTGGCGGCATCTTCATGTACCCGGCCGATAAGCGCACGCCCGATAAGCCGGGCAAACTGCGGCTCATGTACGAAGCGAACCCCATGGCGTTCATCGTCGAGCAAGCGGGCGGTGCGGCGACGAACGGCGTCGAGCGTATCCTCGATATCCAGCCGAAGAGCTTGCACGAGCGCGTGGCGGTGTTCCTCGGTTCGAAGAATGAAGTCGATCGAGTGACGCGTTATCACCATGAAGAAAAAAAGTGAGCGACGGGGCTTGCGCGCCTCGGAAAAGTGTCGCTATAATCGCGTTTCTCTGATGTTGATGCCGGAATAGCTCAGACGGTAGAGCAGCGCATTCGTAATGCGAAGGTCGGGGGTTCGATTCCTCTTTCCGGCACCACCAAGATTCAAGCAGAAGCCCAGTCCTCGTGATTGGGCTTTTTGCTTTTTGTTTTTTGCCTTTTGCTTTCGGCACAAAGGGATCATCGGCGCGGGGCCGCTGCGATGCAGAGCAGCAAGCGACTCACCGCCGCCTTCCGCTCTTCCCCGCCCCACACTTCTCCTTCAAGAAATCCACGAACACCCGCAGCTTGAGCGGCATCTGAATGCGACTTGGCATATAGAGCGAAAACCCGTCGAACGTGAGCGACCAATCGTCGAGCACACGCACGAGCCGCCCGTCGGCCAATTGCGGCCGGATGTAATCCTCGATGACATGCAGCAGTCCAACCCCCTGTTCGGCCGCATGCACCATCGTGCGCAAATCATTCGTGATGAACGTACCCGTCGTGGCCACCTCGAGCACACGTTGCGCGTGGCCGCGCCCGGCGAACTCCCATCGATAGAGGCCCCGGCTCGTCGAAAACCGATAGCGCAGGCACTCGTGCCGCGTCAGATCCTCAGGCCTCGACGGCCTCGGATAGCGAGCGAAGTATGCCGGCGACCCGGCCACGACTACGCGCAGCGGCCCCGACAGCGGCACCGCCACCATGTCGCGCGCAAGTTGCTCGCCGAGCCGTATGCCCGCATCGAAACCCTCGCCGATAAGATCCGTGAACCCGTCGTCGAGTGCCAGCTCGACAACGACGCGCGGATACCGCTGCGCGAATTCCGCCAAATGCGGCATGACGAGCAGGTCGCTCGCGATACGAGGCAGATTGATTCGCAACGTTCCGATCGGCTCCGCCCGGGCTTCGTCCAGCGCCTCGTAGGCCGCGTCGAGCAGCGCGAGCGCCGGGCGCACGCGCTCCAAGAATTGGGCACCGGCTTCCGTCAGGGCAACGCGGCGCGTCGTACGGTTGAATAGCCGTACGTTCAGCTGCGCTTCCAGGGCGCGAATCGATTGAGACAACGCGGATGCGGAAACCCCGCCCTCGCCCGCCGCGCGCGTAAAGCTTCCATGACGCGCGACATTCGCGAACGCGACGAGCGCAGGCAATTGCGCCGGATCCATGAGCCTCCCGATTGATAAGCAGCGCTTCACAATGCTTGCAGCCGACCGCTATTTTTCCACAAGATCGAAAGGCGCACGATACGTTCATCGAGACGACTACCCACACACCAACAGAAGGAGCGCTGCAATGACGATGAACCGCTATACCTTGCTGGGCCGCTCCGGCCTGCGCGTTTCCCCGATCTCGCTGGGCACCATGACGTTCGGCGACGAATGGGGCTGGGGTGCCGACGAAGCGACAGCGCGGCGCTTGTTCGATCTCTACGTGGACGAAGGCGGCAATTTCATCGATACGGCCGACCTGTACACCGAGGGCACGAGCGAGCGCTTCGTCGGCAAGTTCGTCTCGGAACGGGGATTGCGCGACCAACTCGTCATCGCGACGAAATACAGCTACAACGCGCAAGCCGGCAACCCGAACGCCGGCGGCAATCACCGCAAGAATTTCATGCGGGCGCTCGACGGCTCGCTCAAGCGCCTGAACACCGATTACATCGACCTCTATTACCTGCACACGTGGGACCGCATGACGCCCGTCGATGAAGTCATGCGCGCCATGGACGACGCCGTGCGCGCCGGTAAGATTCGCTATGTCGGGCTCTCCGATACGCCCGCCTGGTTCGCGGCACGCGCGCAAACACTGGCGCAGTGGCGCGGCTTCGAGCCGGTTGCCGCCATGCAGCTCGAATATTCGATGATCGAGCGCAACGCCGAACTCGAGTTCGCCGATTTGGCGGCCGAATTGGGGATGGGCCTCGTGCCGTGGAGCCCGCTCGGGATGGGGGTGCTATCAGGCAAATACAAGCCGTCGCAAGGGGGCTTCGCGGGCAGCGGCCGGCTCGAGACAGTGCTCGGCCAAAACCCGGGCGCTAAGCCGCCGCCCGGTTTCGATAAACTGACGGAGCGCAATTTCCGCATCGTTGCCGAACTCGAATCCGTTTCGCGCGAAGCGGGCCGACCGATGGCGCAAGTTGCGCTCAATTGGCTTTACAGCAAGCGCGGGGTCTCCAGCATCATCGTGGGCGCGACGAAGCCGGAGCAGTTGCGCGATTCGCTGGCGTCGCTCGAATTCGAGCTCGATGCGGCGCTGGCGGCGCGTCTCGATGCCGTGTCGGAACCCGCGCGGCCATTTCCCTATTACATGTTCGAGGACGGCCACCAAGCGCGAATCCACGGGCACGTCGATGTCAGCACGAAGAGCGCGGGATTCGACCGGCCGATTCAAGTGCCGGCTACGGCAAAGTAATCTGATCACTGCCCGAGCCGCCGCTCGATCGCCTCATCGCTCGGAAGACAATACGATCGGCCGCGGCTCGATATATCGAAAAATCCCGAAAACGACGCACCGCGAGCAACGCGACCGAACGAACGGTCGGTCGGCCGCGCGCCGGCCAAGGCGTTCGGTCGTGCAGAAAGCGAAAAGCGATCTATGCTCGCGCCGCACTGCGCTTTGCGCATTCTCATACGTTAAACGACGGACATCCGACAAAATGCGCCACAAGCTTGCACCGGATGCGAATGCGTCGATTCGTATGCGCTTTTTTGATTTTCATCAAACTATCTTCAGGCTATCTTCAAAGTGCGCTGGGCTGTGCCGTTAATGCAACAAAGCGTTAAAAAAAGATTCGACGCTGGCACATCCAAGGAACCGCGTCGGATAATTACCCCGTGCCAGGAGATAGCCATGGAAGCCAAGCCCACCAAAATTCCGACCCCCGACAAAGTGTCCAGCCCGGATCCGGAACCGGTAGGCGTCGAATTTCTGGCGACCGAACTGCCCGAACACGTGCGAGCGTTCTTCGACGAACAACGCAAGCTGTGCGAAACGAAGTGAAGGCGGCGGGCGTCGGAGCCCACATCGCATGACGGCTCGCGTGCGCCTAACGGCGTTACCCGGGCTCGTAGTGTGGCTTGCCTTGTCGCTCGCCAGCGTCGGCGCACGCGCGGACGGCGACGAGACAGCGATGACCAACCTCGTCGCACTCGTGTCGCAGCGCCTCGCGTTGGCGCTGCCCGTTGCCCAATGGAAGTGGGCGAATCATCGCCCGATCACCGATGCGCCACGCGAATCCGCATTGCTCGCCGACGTCGCGCAACGCGCCGAAGCGGCCAATGTCGACCCGGCCTTCGCTCGCGCTTTCTTTCGGGATCAAATCGACGCGAGCAAACAAGTGCAAACCGCGCTGTTCGAGCGCTGGCGTGCGTCGGCACCCCCGGCAGGCACCGCGCCCGATCTGGCCACGAGCACGCGGCCCGAGCTCGATCGCCTAACGCAAGCGCTGATCGCGGCGCTAGCGCGCGTGCAACCGTGGCGAGCAACCGAAGACTGCCCTTCCCGGCTCGCCCGCAGCGTCAGTAATTGGAAAACGCTCACGCGTTACGGCGCAATAGACGCGCAAGCGCTGAACACCGCGCTTTCGCACGTCTGCGCTTCAGGCGGAGTGGGCGGCCAAGGCTAGACCGTCCGCACGCATCGCTCCCGCTATAGGCCGTCGCCAACCGGTTCGACGGCCATTGCCTCCAATGGCATCACGTGCAGCCCACGCGCGAGATGCGTCTGCAAAATTCGAAACGTCGACGCCTCGAATTGCGGCTCGCCGCGATCTGCGGTGAGTGCGCGCGCGGCCTCGAGCGTCGGCGCCGCGCCCAGATAGCACCACCGATCGACGACATGAACCACGCGCTCGCCCGGCGCCGCCTCTCGCTCGCTCTCTTCGAAGGCGATCGCCGTCTGGAACGGCCATGGCGAACTCATCGATTCATCGCGGCCGACGCGCGGCTGCCGGTTATGCAGCGGGCGCAGCGTGGCGATCCACTGCGCTTCCGTCAAAAGCGCGCCCACCTCCCCTCCGGTGGCACTCCATTGCACGCGCCGCACTTGCTCGGCGATCCGTAGCTCGCGCGACGAGCGTCGCTCGCCCGTGAGATGCGCACGCACCCGCTGCCGCAAACGTACGCTGCGACCGACGTAGAGCGGTAGGCCCGCCGCATCGAAAAATGCATAAACGCCATGCCCCACCGGCGCTGCGTCGATGACGTCTTCGGTAATGTCGCCCGCGATGCGGTAGCGCCGCACCGTGCGGTCGATGTGCTCGCGCAGCACCTCGGGCGTCCACGCGCCGTGCAGGCGCTGCCAGAATTGCCAGAGCAGATCGGCATCGGCTAGCGCGCGATGGCGGGCCAGAGGCTGGAGCGCATGACGTTCGATCAGCGCGTCGAGCCCATGCCGTTTCTCATGCGGCCATAGCGCGCGTGAAAGCTTCACGGTGCACAAGACATCGGGATTGAAGGTGAAACCGGCGCGCTGGAACTCGCCGCGCAAAAAGCCGCGATCGAAACTTGCGTTGTGCGCGACGAACAGGCGACCGTTCAGCCGCTCCAGCAGTTCGGCGGCGAACGAAGCGAACGTGGGCGCGTCGCGCACCATGTCGTCCGTGATACCCGTCAACGACTGAATGAAAGGGGGAATAGGCTGTTCGGGATTGACGAGCGTGCTCCAGCGGGAGACACCGCTTTGCCCGACTTGCACCACGCCGATTTCGGTGATGCGGTGTTCCGCCACCGATCCACCCGTGGTTTCAAGGTCGACGAATGC
>JBQCDS010000568.1:0-4653 GCA_051961035.1 Trinickia sp.
GGCTTTCGGTCTGCTACGATTTGCGCTTTCCCGAGCTTTACCGGCGCATGGGCGATACGGCGCTCATCGTCGTGCCGTCGGCGTTCACCTACACGACGGGGCGCGCGCATTGGGAGATGCTGTTGCGTGCCCGCGCCGTCGAAAACCAATGCTACGTACTGGCCGCGGCGCAGGGCGGCTCGCATGACAACGGCCGTCGCACCTGGGGCCACAGTATGTTGATCGACCCTTGGGGCGAAATCGTGGCCGTGCTGGACGAAGGCCCAGGCGTCGTGGCGGGCGATATCGATCGCGCGCGCATCGACGAAGTGAGGCGCAGCCTGCCTGCGTGGCGCCATCGTGTGCTGCCTTAACAGCGTGTTCGCTCAACCGCTCGCTCAACCTTTTCGCATCGAAGAACCCACCGCATGAACCTGATCGAACCTGGCATCCGCAACCTCGCGACCGCGAAAGACGTCCTGCTCACGCCGTACGGCCTCGACGAAGCGCGTTTGACAAGCACGCTTGCCGACATCTTCACGCATCGCGTCGATTACGCCGATCTGTACTTCCAAGCCACGCGCAGCGAAGCGTGGAGCCTCGAGGAAGGCATCGTGAAATCGGGCAGCTTCAGCATCGACAAAGGCGTCGGCGTGCGCGCCGTCGCGGGCGATCGCACGGCCTTCGCCTACTCGGACGACCTCTCCGTCGAGGCGCTTGCCCAAGCTGCCCAAGCCACGCGCTCCATCGCTAAAGCGGGCGGCGGCAAGCAAAAGATCAAGGTGGCCAGCGCGCTCCGGGGCGTGGCCGGCCGCGATCTGTATCTGGCGGCCGATCCGCTCGCCTCGCTCGACGCCACCGAAAAGGTCAAGCTGCTCGAGCGCATCGAGCAGATGGCGCGCAGCCGCGACACGCGCATCACGCAAGTCATGGCCGGGCTCGCGGGCGAATACGACGTCGTGCTCGTCGCCCGCAGCGACGGCGTGCTGGCAGCGGACGTTCGCCCGCTCGTGCGCGTTTCGGTCACCGTCATCGCCGAGCACAACGGGCGCCGCGAAATCGGCAGCGGCGGCGGCGGCGGACGGTTCGATTACGGCTATTTCACCGATGACGTACTGGCCCGCTATGTCGACGATGCCGTCAAGGCCGCGCTCGTGAATCTCGACGCACGCCCGGCGCCGGCCGGCGCGATGACAGTCGTGCTCGGCCCGGGCTGGCCCGGCGTATTGCTGCACGAAGCGATCGGCCACGGGCTCGAGGGCGACTTCAATCGCAAAGGGTCGTCGGCGTTCGCGGGACGCATCGGCGAGCGCGTCGCGGCCAAGGGCGTCACCGTCGTCGACGACGGCACGCTGCCGAACCGCCGCGGCTCGCTGAACATCGACGACGAAGGCAATTCGACGCAGTGCACGACCCTGATCGAAGACGGCGTGCTCAAGGGCTACATCCAAGACACGCTCAATGCACGGCTGATGAAAATGCCCGTCACGGGCAATGCCCGCCGCGAGTCATACGCGGCCCTGCCGATGCCGCGCATGACGAACACGTACATGCTGGCCGGCGACAAAGCGCCGGAAGAAATCATCGAATCGGTCAAACACGGCCTGTATGCCGTGAACTTCGGCGGTGGCCAGGTGGACATCACGAACGGCAAGTTCGTCTTCTCGGCGTCGGAGGCCTACATGATCGAGAACGGCAAAGTCACCTACCCCGTCAAGGGCGCGACGCTGATCGGCAGCGGCCCGGAATCGCTCAAATACGTCAGCATGATCGGCAACGACATGGCGCTCGATACGGGCGTGGGCGTGTGCGGCAAGGAAGGCCAGAGCGTGCCCGTGGGCGTGGGACAACCGACGCTGCGCATCGATAACCTGACGGTAGGCGGAACGGTCTGACTTTGCGGGCCAATGCAGCTTTATCGCATTGTCGCTCGTTTTTGCGCGGGTTGTCCGCATTATCGTGCCACATGGCTTGCAACCCGCGCTTAGTCGGCGTATAAAGTGAAACGCACCTTTTACACGAGCCTCATCCCGATCATGTCGACGAAGTTTTATTTTTACTTCTTTTGGCATCTCAGTCCGCTGGCGGATCGAGAGGGGTGTTAGCGCGTAGGTCAAGCAAACCCGAATTCCCGAAAAACCGCCAGCGAACCTGGCGGTTTTTTTTCGCCTTGGGCTCGAATCAGTCGATCGCCGGCGAATCCCGTACCCGATGAGGAGAAGCGCAGCATGCCCCCATACAACACCGACGATGTCCGTATCCGCGAGTTGAAGGAACTCACGCCGCCCGCGCATTTGATTCGCGAGTTCGCGTGCACCGAAGCCGTCTCCGATCTCATTTACAGCGCGCGCCGCGCCATGCATCGAATCCTGCACGGCATGGACGATCGTCTCATCGTCATCATTGGCCCCTGCTCGATCCACGATCCGAAAGCCGCGCTCGAATACGCATCCCGGCTGGTCGAGGAACGCAAGCGCTTCGCCGGCGAGCTCGAGATCGTGATGCGCGTCTATTTCGAAAAACCGCGTACGACGGTGGGTTGGAAGGGGCTCATCAACGATCCCTATCTCGATAACAGCTTCAAGATCAACGACGGCTTGCGTGCCGCGCGCGAGCTGCTCGTCGGCATCAACGAACTGGGGCTGCCGGCCGGTACCGAATACCTCGACATGATCAGCCCGCAATACATCGCGGATCTCGTGTCGTGGGGAGCGATCGGCGCGCTCACCACCGAATCGCAAGTGCACCGCGAGCTGGCTTCGGGGCTCTCGTGCCCGGTGGGCTTCAAGAACGGCACGGACGGCAACGTCAAGATCGCCGTCGATGCGATCAAGGCCGCGTCGCAGCCGCACCATTTCCTCTCGGTCACGAAGGGCGGCCATTCGGCCATCGTCTCGACGGCCGGCAACGAAGACTGTCACGTCATCCTACGCGGCGGCAAGACGCCCAACTACGACGCGGCGAGCGTCGACGCCGCGTGCGCCGACATCGGCCGCGCGGGGCTGGCGGCGCGACTGATGATCGACGCGAGCCACGCCAATAGCTCGAAAAAGCACGAGAACCAGATTCCCGTGTGCGCCGACATCGGCCGGCAAGTGGCGGGCGGGGATGAGCGCATCGTCGGCGTAATGGTCGAGTCGCATCTCGTTGCCGGCCGCCAGGACTTGCAGCCCGATTGCGCGTTGACGTACGGCCAAAGCATTACCGACGCCTGCATCGGCTGGGACGAAAGCATCGCCGTGCTCGAAGGGCTGGCGGAGAGCGTCAAGCAACGGCGCATCGCGCGCGGTAGCGGCAACTAAATGGAATGAAGCGATCGACTTGAAAACGGTCGATCGCCGATGTAGCCGGCGGCGTTCGTCGCGCCGCCGAAGCCCACGGAGGCCCACGGAGCGAGTCTGCGCGCGGGAAAGCGACCGGTAAACGTCGCAAGCATCGCAAAACAAGCGGGCCGCCCGAGCTCGGATCATCGCTTCCGAGGCAAGGCGGCCCGTCGCCGCGCTAGAGTCGCGTGCTGGGTTAGGCCAGCGAGCCCGTTCCGAACACTTCGCTGTGGATGCGCGCCGGGTCGACGCCAAGAGCGACGAGCGCATCGCGCTGCGCTTGCATGAAGGCCATCGGCCCGCACAAGTAGTAATCGGCATCCGGCAGGACGGCCTGTGCGGCGATGCGCGAAAAATCGATACGGCCTTCGAAGTCGTAGTCGACGCCTTGGCGGTCCGCCGCGCCCACTTCCTCGTAGAACACCGCACGAGAGACGTTCCGATGCGCCGCCACCGTCTCGGCGAGCCATTCCTTGAACGCGTGTACCTTGCCGTTGCGGCACGCGTGCACGAACGCCACGCGGCGCTCGCTACCTTGCGCGGCCAGCGTCGAGAGCATCGACATCATCGGCGTAATGCCGACACCGCCCGACACCAGCACGACCGGCGTCGACTTCGTGCGATCGAGGCGGAAGTCGCCCATCGGCGCCGTGACCTCGACGATCGCGCCCTCTTCCACGCCGTCGTGCATGAGCGTCGACAGACGGCCGGCCGGCACCGCCTCATTGCCGCCTTCGCGCTTCACCGAGATGCGCAGCCACTTGCCGTGCGGCGCGTCCGACATGCTGTACTGCCGCGGTTGATCAACGCCGAGTTCGCCGACATAACGCTTGACGGTCACGAACTGGCCCGGCTCGAACCCGGCAGCCGACGCCCCGTCGGCGGGCGTCAGGTAGAACGAGGTGATTTCGTCGCTTTCGACGACTTTGCGCGAAACGACGAACGGGCGATAGCCGCTCCATGCCGCGCCGTCGTACAGCTTCGCTTCCGCGCCGATCATGATTTGGGCGAGTTGCGAATAGGCCACGCGCCACGCCTCGAGCGTCGCCTCGTCCACAGCGTCTCCCAGCACTTCGACCACGGACGCAAGCAAGTTTTCACCGACGATCGGATAGTGTTCGGGGCGGATGTTGAGACTTGCATGCTTATGCGAGATCCGACCGACCGCCGAACCGAGCGCGCCGAGGTTGTCGATATTGGCCGCATAGGCATACACGGCGCGCGCAAGCACGTCGGCTTGGCTTCCGCTCGTCTGGTGTGTCTGATTGAACAAATTCTTCAACTCAGGACGGCTCGCGAACATCCGACGGTAGAAATGCTTCGTGATCGTCGCGCCATGCTGCGCGAAGAC
>JBQCDS010000569.1:0-19607 GCA_051961035.1 Trinickia sp.
CCCTTGCGGCTACCCGGCTTGGCTTCCGGCTCTGTCACAGTGATGTCCATCAAATCGAAAATGATGGGCACCACTTTGATGTCGCTTCTCGCCCTCGTCTATGACGGTCGTCGTGAGGCGCTTACGCATGACCTGTCGAGAAATCCGGCTGCTCAAGCATCGCGAAAATGCCGTGTTCAAAATCGTGGGCGATAGCGGAAATTCTTATGCGCTGCGCGTGCACCGCGACCGATATCACAGTGATGCCGCACTACATTCGGAATTGCAATGGATGCACGCCCTCCAGTCGGCCGGCATCGACGTGCCAATCGTCGTGCCGGCACTGGATGGCTCGTTGTTCGTCCATGCGGCACCCGAAGAAGGGGCGCGCACACTCCAAGTCGATCTTTTCGAATGGATCGATGGGACGCAGCTCGGCACCTCCGAGGGCGGACTGGGCCAAGACGTCGAGAACATCGAACATATTTACCGTACGATAGGCGGCATCGCTGCTCGCCTGCATAATCAATCGAGTCAGTGGATACTCCCGGCCGGTTTTACGCGACACGCGTGGGATCGCGACGGCTTGGTCGGACCGAACCCGTTCTGGGGCCGCTTTTGGCAGCTGGAGGCGCTAACACCCGCGCAGCGCGGCTTGATGGTCCGCGCCAGGGATATCGTCGACACCGAACTTTCAGAGCTGGAACGCGCCCCGGATCACCGAAACAACTTCGGCCTGATTCATGCGGATTTCGTCCCGGAGAACCTACTCGTCGATCGAGGCGTGCTCCGCCTGCTCGATTTCGACGACGCGGGCTATGGCTGGCACTTGTTCGAACTTGCCACCGCCCTGCATTTCATCCGCGGCGATCAAAACTATCCAGTCGCACGGGCAGCCTTGATCGATGGATATCGCGCGCACCGCGCATTATCCGATACGACACTGGAAAAATTGCCGCTATTTCAAATGGCACGCGGCTTTACTTACGTGGGCTGGATGCATACTCGTCAGGGTATGGAGATGGTCCGGGAGATGACGCCCGTCGTGGTCGGCCTCGCTTGTTCGTTCGCCGAAGAATTCGTCGACACCTGGGGGAAAGGCCCCGGCCCGCTTTAGCGACTTAAGAACTGTGACTAGCGGCCAAGAAAACCCACTAGTCACAGCGGCTAGACCGGCGCATCGATCAAGAGGCGGCGGGGAATGCCTCGCTCGCCTCGTCGTGAGTGAATCTACTGCCCGAAACCGCGATAGATATCAGGACGCGTACGCCGCAAAACAAACCCGACGGTAACGCCGATCGCTGCGACCGCCGCAATGATCCATGGGAACGTATTGACAATCGGATTACTCGCCCCGCTCAATGCATCCAGATTGGAAACGAGCTCGGCCGCGATGCCGAAGAGCCCCATTGCACCGAGCAAGGGGGCAATCTTTGCATGCCACCACCGCGTATCCAAACGAGTGGTCACGAAGAAGGCAATGACGGCCAGACTGGTCACGGCCAGCAGCATCACAATGCCAACCGTGCCCAATGCGGCGGTGCGGCTGAAGATCGTATTGAATGGATCGGCCCCGCCCCAGATATAAAGCAGCAGCGGAATGAGCACCGACACGGTCTGCGTATAGCTCGCGATATGCGGCGAGCCATACCTGGGATGCAGGCGGTCGAGCGCCGACGGCAGGATGCCTTCCATGGCGAGCGAATGAACATACCGCACGATCGTGTTGTGGAACGACAGGATGCTTGCGAAGATGCTCGACAACAACAGAAAACTCATCACCGTGGTCATCGTCGAGCCAAGGTAATGCTCCGACTGTATGAACCAGAAGTCGCCGGGCTGCTTGGTTGCCACGTTCACCGCGTTCTGAATGCCATATGCGCACACGATTGCCCAGGTCACGAAGGCAAAAAACACCAAAATCAGGATGACAGACACATAGGTCGCGCGCGGAACGGTCACTTTGGGATTGCGACACTCGTTGCCATAGATGGCCGTTGCCTCGAAACCGATAAACGACGCAAATGCGAACATGACGGCGATGCCAGGGTGGCCGCCGAAAACGTTCGACGGATGGAACGATGCGAACGTCAGACCATTCGGACCGCCGCCATGCAGCACAATCGCCATGCTCAGCACCAGCAAGATACCCAGCTCGACAGACATCAACACACCAAGCAGACGCGCATTGAGATCGATGCCGCGCAGCCCCGTGAATTGCACCACGGCCAGGCATATCAGGGAGTACACGTACCAAGGCGTATCGTTGTACAGCAGCGGTCCCAGTACTACCGTACAGAAGAAACCGAAGAGACCATAAAGCGCGATCTGAATGCAAGTGTATGAAAGTAGCGCCACCAAGGCGCCCGCCATCCCGAGCGACCGGCCCAAGCCGGCCGTGATATAGGCGTAAAAGGCCCCGGCGCGGACAACATGGCGACTCATCGATGCAAAACCCACGCTGAAAATCAACAGCACGGCGCCCGCTATCACGAACGCCCCGGGCACGCCGATGCCGTTACCGAGACTCATCGCCGGCGGCACCGCGCCCAGCATACCGGTCAAAGGTGCCGCGGCGGAAATCACCAAAAATACGATCTGCCAAAGCCCCAACACATTAGGCTTCAGTTCATCATCCACGCGTCCGCCAACGGGACTCGCCGCGACATGCTGTTCTTTCATGTTGTTTCCACTCCGCTCACTTCGTTGATCGGCGCCGGCGCACGCGATACCGCCCCGAGACCGTTGCGCTTTCGAAATACGTCGTGATCGATAGTAGTGAGCCAACGATCCGCCCCATACGATAAACCGCGCCAAATTAAGAGGCATACCGCGCCAATCAGGGTATCCCTTAGGAGTTGGTCACCCTCGGCGTCGATTCGTCGAATCGTGCATCTCACACACGAAATCAATGGAAACCTACTCCTATTGATCCCAGTTTCGCGACGCTCGCCATAGCACGGTGGCATCCGCATACCCGACGGCACGCGCAATGGCGGCATTGGTCAAGCCGGCCCGTTCACGTAGCATCTCCACGCTGCGTTGACGCTCCTCGCGGATGATTTCGCGCACGGAAGTCCCTGCCTCGTTCAGATGGCGCTGCAATGTGCGGTTCGACAAGCCGAGATCCCGCGCGATGTCTGAGATCACCAGCTTTTCACGCGCCAATCGTCGAGTGACAAGATCGCGCACTTGGTCCACGAGATTACGCGGCATCGCGTCGCGCGCAATAAGATCCGTTGCGTGCCGCTCCATGAGACGCGCCAATCGAAGATCCGCGCTCTTCAGTTGCGCGTCGAGATCTTGAGCGTGCAGGAGTAGCCCGTTCGTGGGTTGCTGAAATCTAACTGGGGCGCGAAACATGCGCTGATAGGGCTTGATGTCCGCGGGCGCGATATGTTCGAAATGCACTTCGACCGGCGCCCATTGCGCGCCGCACACGATACGCAGCATATGGCACATCGAACTGACGCTGTACTCCGCGTCTTGACGGCGCGGCCAGATGCCTCCATCGGCAATGCGATAACGCCACATCGGCCATTCGTTGTCGCGCACGAGATCCACCAGCACGCCGCTCTGCCACGAAGCCAGCGTATCGCTGAAGCGGCGTATGGCCGAACCGACCGTAGGCGAGGACATAAACACGAGCCCCGCCGGGCCGAGGTCGGTCAGTGTCATCTCGGTGGCGAGACGCAAACCGAGCCATGGTTCGTCAAGCGCCTGCGCTGCGCGCTCGAATGCCCCGATATAACGGCCCAACGGGAGAATCTCATAGGGATCCGACAGTTGGCGCCGGCTCAAACCGAATTCGAGAAGCAATGCGTCGCAGTCGGCTCCGGCCGCATCGAGCGCACGCACGATCGGCCCCATCACCGCACCGCGTATCATCGGGAAACTGCGATTGACGTTGGCTCTTTGCATTGTCGCCTCCCCTCATCCCCTTCACTGCGCATCGCCTTTGGCGCATCTTATCGCCGCGTTGGCACGCTTCACAAACGCAATCGCGGCCGCCCCTTCCGACGGCTTCAGCAGATATCAGAATCGTTCGAGTCGATAGGGAGCGGGATTGATCAAAGGTTCATTTCCCGTCACGAGATCCGCGGCGAGCTGCCCGGCCGCCGGCGCTGTGCCGAACCCATGGCCCGAAAATCCCGATGCGATCGTCAAACCAGGCACCTTCGCCACCGGCCCGATCACCGGGAGCGAATCGGGCGTGATGTCCATGGTGCCGGCCCACGCCTCTTCGATCACGGCTCCCCGAAAGATCGGCCAGACCGCCGAGAGGTTACGCATGGCTTCCGCGTTGATCCCCTCGTCGGCGCGGGGATCCATCGTTCTCACCCGCTCGAAAGGAGACCGATCGCTCCCTTTCCAGCGCCTGGGCAAGCGTAGATCTTGGAGGAAATCCCGCCCGAAGGACAAACGCAGGATATGGCGTTGATGACGCAATACCGGGAGATAACGCGATCCGATCAACAGATGATCCAGTTGAAGCGGGGCACCGAGCGCCCCGCGTTGGGATACGGTATAACCACCGTCCAACCGCTTACGGAAAGAAAAATCGGGGCCACCCACGGCAATCTCGGCGGGGCCCTCCATCGGCGTGGTACGCATCACGTAGCAAATCAGCGGCAAGGTAGGTAGCGAAACGCCAACGTTGCCTAGGAATCGACGAGACCATAGACCGCCGGCCAGCAACACCTGATCGCAGCAGATTTCGCCCTTCTCGGTCACGACGCCGCTCACTCGGCCTGCGCTGAACGTCAGCGTACGCACCGCGCAATTCTCGACAATCGTCCCGCCTTTTCGCAGCACGCCGGTTGCGATGGCGCTGGAAGCGAGTGTCGGCTCGGCGCGCCCGTCGGACGGCGTATAGATACCGCCGGCCCATGAACCTTGCCCGCCGGGCACAAGCGCCGCGATTTCACTGTTCGTCAACAAGCGAGAATCGAGGCGCAGATAATCGGTGGACTTCATCCAGCTCTCGTGTCCGCTCATTTCCGCCTCGGTGCGAGCCAGGTACATGATGCCGGCTTGCCGATAACCGACATCGGCGCCCACGCGCTGAGGCATTTCCGCCCATAGCCGATCGGCCGCCAGCGACATCGGCACATCGGGCGCCGCGCGGCCCATCTTACGCACCCACCCGAGGTTACGCGAAGATTGTTCGCCCGCGATGCGCCCTTTTTCCAGCACCACGACCGGGATGCCGCGTTCGGCCAGATTGAGTGCGGCCGTCAGACCGACAATGCCGCCGCCGATCACGACAACGCTGGTCCGGGATGGAAATTCGGTCGACGTAACGACTGGCGCAATCGTGGGGGCCACGGATGTGATCCTTGAGTGAAACCAAGCGCATAGAGCGCCGGTACAAGATTAAACGGATGACGACTCGATTAGAGCGTGACGGTGCGTCTCTCGACGTCGGCACGCGATGCGCCGCGGTAAGCGGTTACCTCGATCTCCACCTTGTAGACGGTGGAGCCCAACGGCGGGCAGATCACCGTACTGGCCGGATCGATACCGCGAAACTTTTCGCCTACCTTCACCATGACTGCATGCGTGTCGTTCGGGTTCTGAATGAAGACTCGCGAGGCCACCACATCGGCCAGGCTCGCATCGGCGGCTGCAAGCGCCGCCTCGATGTTGGCGAACACCTGCTGCGTCTGCTCGATCACGTCCTCTGGAATCGTATTCGTCCGCGGATTACGGCCCGCGGTGTTCGAAACGAATATCCAATCGTCCACGCAAACGACGCGCGAATAGCTACCGATTTCCTCGAACTTGGAACCGGTCTTGATCTTTACTACTTTGCTCATCCCATCCTCCGTCGATCCGCGCATCGAAATGACCGAGAGCACCGAACGCGGAAGTGCCCTCTCGCCTTTTCTTTCACACTCAGCGCAGGACCGGCACGTCCCACAGGTTCAGCTTGACGCCGATGCCCCGCTCCACCGCATTGCGGTAGACCACGGTGCCCCAGGCGACGTCCTCGACGGGCATGCCGCCCACCGACATGATGATGATTTCCTCGTCGTTCTGGCGTCCCGGCGCTTCCCCCGCGATCATCTTGCCGAGATCTTCCAATTGATCCTTGGTCATCTTGCCTTCGGCGATCATGTCCATGAAGCGCACACCGATAATAGGCACGTGAACGTGCGCCGGGCGCGGCAGTTCTTCGAACCAGGCCTCATAGAGTCCCGTGTTGTCCACCACCTTGCGCACGTCGGCCTGCTCCATGCCTTCATCGATGTTGCACAGCGCCGGCATGACGAGGAACGTGCCCGGCTTGACCCACTCACGCTTCACTAGCGGGTAGGTCGAAGGATCGCCGGTCGCGCCCGAGTTGCAATACGTGACGATGTCCGAATCGCGCACCACCGCCTCGATCGTGTCGACCAATTGCACGTTGGTGACTTGCGGGAACGCTTCGGCCAACCAGGCCAGAAAACTATCGAGGCTCGCTTGACCGCGCGCCTTGATCTTCACCGTATCGATCTCGGGACAAACGGCGATGAGGGCCATCAGCGTGGTTTTGGCCATGACGCCCGGGCCGACGATACCCACCACGCGCGAGTCCTTGCGCGCCAGATAGCGTGCCCCCACCCCGGGGATCGCTCCGGTGCGATACGCCGACAGGAGATTGGCCGACATGTAGGCGAGCGGCGCGGCCGTATCTGCGTCGTTGAGCACGAAAGTCAAAATGGAACGCGGCAGCCCTTTCTCGCGGTTCGCAATATTGGAGCCGTACCACTTCATGCCCGCCGTGCGAAAACGTCCGCCCAGATAGGCCGGCATCGCCATGAAGCGGCGATCAGCCGTGGGCTTCGGCATATCGGGAAACGGCGAGTTTTCCGGGAAGAAAACCGCCGCGCCATGGGAGTCGTTGTTCGCTCCGGCCATGCGGTAATCGCCGTGATAGAGCAGTCCGAACATCTCTTCCATAGTGTCGACGCAGCCGGGCATGTCGGTGACGCCGGCCTTGATCATGTCCTGCTCGGACAGGTAGATAAAATCGATATTCGTGTCGTGTGCCATTTGAGCGCCCCCTCCGATTGTTGGCTTCAAAGCCGATCCGTAACGTGCTGTTCGTTGCGGATTCGGCCATCACGTTGTCACGTGACTGTGGGAACAAGTATCGTCATAGGGCGCCATTGCAACGATAGCGAGATGCGCCAAAACCTCGATAAACCGCGCCACGCGTTCGGAATCGATATAGGCATACGTACCGACCATCGTCCCTGTCAACATGTCGCCCCTCGGTCGATGCTATCGGGTCAACGCTTCATGCAACGATGCGGCGACGGACAGCAGCCGGCGCTCCTGATGCGGATGACCCACCAGCTGCAATCCCACCGGCAACCCCGCCGGCCCGACCAGGCCGGGCACGCTGACGCAAGGCAGGCCAAGCAGCGTCCACACTCTCGAGAAAGCAGGGTCGCCGGTCACCTCCAACCCCATCGGGGCTTCGCCTGGCGCGGCCGGCACGATCAACGCATCCAGTCCTTGCATTAGGCTCGCCATCTGCCGGCGTCCCTCGGCAGCCAGCGCTTGCGCGTCGCGATATTTGGCCTCCGAGAGTTGGAGGCCCGTCTCGATCAAAGTCAGGATGGGGGCGCTCAATTGATGGCGATGCTCGCGCGTTTCGCGTTCGAGGCTACGCGCCGCCTCCCATGCCATCACCACTTTCTGAGCCTCGAAGAGCCCCGCCAATGCCTGCGGCATGGTCAGCGCTGCCGGACGTGCCCCCGCGATAGCAAGCTTGCTCATTCCCAGTTGCCACCCATGCTGGCCACCCTGCTCTAGCAGAAAGGACTCGTGTGTGGTGCTGGCAGCGAGTTTCAATACGGGTAGGGCAGGAACATCGAGCGCCCGGTAGTCCTCGCCCATCAGAACGCACCGCATTAACTCCAAATCGTCCGCATCGCGCGCGAGCCATCCCATGGTGTCGAGCGAAGGGGAGAATGGTTTGACACCCTGCAAGCCGACGGCGCCATAGGTGGGCTTGATACCGAAAACGCCGCAGTAGGACGCGGGTCGGATTAGGGATCCGGCCGTCTGAGATCCGAAAGCCAAAGGCACCATGCCACTGGCCACAGCTGCCGCCGAGCCGCTGGACGAGCCTCCTGGCGTGTGACGCGGATTCCATGGGTTGGTCGTCGGACCAGGCGTGAAGTACGCGAATTCGGTGGTGACCGTTTTTCCCATCACCACAGCGCCAGCTGCGCGCATGGTCGCCACCGCCCTAGCATCCGCGGCAGGCCGCGCGCCTTGGTAGATGGGCGAGCCGTACGCTGTCGGAAGATCGACCGTGTCGAAAATATCCTTGACGCCGAGCGGCACACCCGCTATCTGGCCGAGCATCTGCCCCGCTGCGCTACGTTCGTCCAGCCTGCGCGCTTGCACGAGCGCTGCTTCGGGGTCGAAGATCTGCCATGCATGAATGCGAGGCTCCATCGAGACGATGCGTTCGATGGCTTGCTCCGCGATTCGCACCGCTGTACTGCGCCCGTCTTGCAATGCCCGGCATGTGCTGACTGCGCTCGGCGCTGTCATTTCAACTTTCATTACTCGAAGTTCCCATGCCTTAACGCATATAGATGCCGCCATTGACATCAAACGTAGCGCCCGTGGCGAAACCGGCATGCGGCGACGCCAGCAGCACCACCAGATCGCCGACGAAATTCGGATCGCCGATCTGCCGTGCGGGGATCGCGTCGATCATTTTGGCCAGTCGATCCGGCGCCACCGTTTGATGCACGATCGGAAGGTCCAACGGGCCAGGCGCAATGGCATTGACGGATACGCCAAGCGGGCTGAGATCGCGCGCGAAGATCTTGGTCAGCGTGATGATGCCCGCCTTGGATGAGGCGTAGTGCGCGCCCGCCGTGGTCCCGCCGTTGTGCGCGGCCAGCGACGCGAGATTGACGATGCGGCCGTATCGGGCTGTGGCGAACGCGGCGCCGAACACCTGGCATCCGAAGAAAGTGCCGCGCAAATTCGTGGCGATCACGCGGTCGAATTCTTCCGGCGTGATGTCCATGACAGGCGTCGCCGGCGTCAATGCCGCATTGTTGACGGCCACGTGCAGCGCGCCCCATTTTGAAAGGACGGTATCGCGCGCGGCTTCGAATTCGGGCTTCGAGCCGACGTCGAGCCTGACAGCCATGGCTGTTGCGCCCAGCGGATCCAGCTCGTCCGCCACGCCTTGCGCTTTCTCAAAAGCGATGTCGGCGATCGCCACGTTGTATCCCGCCGCATGCAGGCGCTGTGCGATGACAGCACCGAGGCCCTGTGCGGCGCCCGTCACGATCGCGGTTTGCCGGCCAATTTCCCTGGGCTCAGACATATCTTCCATCCTTCAGCAATTGATTCGATACCGGAAACTCAGACCGGAAATTCCAGTTCTCGGCCGATACGCGCTTCGACCTTGGCGTACTTCCAGAATTTGTAGGCGCCATCACCCACTGGAGTGATGCGCCACAAGTTGCAGGCCGCCACGACCGTTTCGTAATCGGGAAAATCGCACAGGAAATAGGTCGTCCACGGCCACGCGGACGATGCCCCGACTTGAATGCGATCGTCGTCGAAATTACCGAGCACCTTGACCCCCGGCAGTTCGACTAGCGCCTTGTACAGGGCCAACGTAGCAAGCCACACGTCCTTCTGTTCCGCCTGCGTGGCATCGAAGAAATTCTGCTGGACCGCCATGCATAGCATCACGCGCAAAGGTTTCTTGTCAGTCATGGTCATCGCCTTTTGGTGGGTGGTTGTCGAAATGGTCGAAATGGATCACAGATATCCCGGCAGCGGATCCTTGCCGAATTGCATAGCACCTGCGTTCAGATAGATGACGTCGCCGAGGAACGCATGCTGCGTCACGACGTTCGCGTCGCGGACGCAGCGCGCGATCGGGCTTTTGTTGTAGATGCCCGCCATGCCGGAAAGCAACTGGATGCTGCGTGCGATTTCGGCGCCCGCGCGGGCCGCGTGCGCGGCCGATAGTCGTAGAGCGCTGGTCTGCGCGGGCGTCACCGGATCGCCCTTGAGCAGCGCCTCCCAGGCTTCGTCGATGGCGCCGTAGAACCAGGCGCGAGCGGCCTGCAGTTGCGCCTCGCTTTGGGCCAAGCTCATTTGCGTGGCAGGTCGATCGGCGATACCGGGCGCGCCCGTCACGCCCTTGTAGCCGCCAGCCATGCGACGCAACTCTTCGATGGCGGCCCGTGCAATCCCCAAATTAACGACCGCCAGCACCTCAGCCGCGAATGCCAAAGACGGATACCGAAACATCGGTTCAGCCAGATTCGAGGCCCCACCGCGCACAAACGTCCAATCCTCCGGCACCACCACTTTTTCGGCGACGATATCGTGACTTCCCGTCCCGGCGAGGCCGCTGACGTCCCAGGTCTCGACAATCTTCATCCGGTCCCTGTTCATCACCGCAATGCGCGGCAGCCCCCCTTTCCCATCATCGTTGGCTCGCGGAAGAATGCCGACGCCGATCACGTCCGCTCCCTTGCAGCCACTGGAAAAACTCCACCGCCCACTGACTTCGAAGCCATTCGCCACCAAGGGCGCCGGTTGCGGCGGAAAAATCCCACCGGCAAATACCGTGTTCGGATTGGCTCCATAAATCTTGTCGAAGGTCGCCGGCGGCAAGGCCGCGAGATAGGTTGGCGCCATGCCGAAGCTCGCCACCCAGCCCGCCGAGCCATCGGCCTCAGAGATCGTTTCGACGAGCTCGCAGAACTGACGTGCGCTCCACTCCATCCCACCGAGCCGCTTGGGCACCAAGGCGCGATAGACGCCGGCCTCCTTGAACCGCTCGATGATGTCTTGCGAAATGTGGCGCTGGGCCTCGAATTCATCAGCACGCGCTCTGATCTCGGCCAACACGTCGTTCGTTATTAACTTAGCAGTACTCATGATGATCCTTGCTCACTAGGATTTGAAATCCATTCCGAAGTCATTAGGGAATCAGCCTTCCATTAATACCGACTCGCTAGGAAAGAATTCGGCGAAGTTATCGGGTAGGGGCGCCACGAGCACGCTCTCCGTTCGCGTGCGGGCAATCAACCATCGGTCGTCGATCTTTCGGAAGTGATTGTTCAGACGGCTCGATCTCAATAGCGCTTTGCGATCGGAGAAAAGCCACGGCTGCATGTGAATCCATTGCCCGTCCGCAGTGACGCCGTCGTCATGAACGTGAATCTGCTCCGAGGTGAGATAGTGCGCATTGAGCAGCAACTTGGGTTCGCGCCGGGGATCCCAAAACTTTCGAAAGTGATCGCGCAAGGCGTCCTTACCGGCCATACGCCCGAATTGATTCGCGTGATACTCGCCCACCCCTTCCCAGATCGCATCTTCCGTATACAGCTCCAGAATCTTCTCGACGCGCGCGATATGGTCGGCGATGCCGGACTCCGGGCAAGGGGTATCGCACAGAAACATATAGCGCGCCTGGAGTCGACGGATGTCCGCTTCGGCCTCTAGCACCTCGATGCGCCTGGTCAGCGCCTGTACCGTTGCTTCAATCGAAGAGTCACTCATGGTCTTGATTCCTGAATTTTCTCGAACTCGGTTTTCAATTGGCGCGCATCAGACCATCTTTCGAAAGCAAGACGGGCGTGCGGCTGCCTTCCGGAATCAATACACCGGTCAACGCCGCGCGGTCGGCTCGCTGATGCGGCGAAAATTTCTCGCCGTTGTCGGCGCCCGTCAGCACGAAACCATCAAGCCCGACACCGACGATCTGCTTGCCGTCCGCTACCAAATCCGTGATCGAACCGGTCGAACCCGAATCGACTGCGGTCCAGGTATCACCGCCATCGGCGCTGCGATATAGGTGCCCCATCAAGCCACCCACGAACAGGGAACCGTCGGCCGACGCTGTCCCGGCCCATAAGCTGCCCTTGTTACCGGTGGAGCGATATTCCCAGGTGGCGCCGCTATCGCGCGAGCGCAGCACCAAGCCTTGCTCGGCGGCGATATAGAGCGTGCCGTCGCGCCCGGCAAAAATCTTGAATAGATTTCGGTCCGCCTTCTTGCCACCCGGCGAAACGGGTAAGTTTTGTGGTTTCCAGCTCTTGCCGCCGTCATCGGTTGCCAACAGTAAAGACCAGAGACCGGACACCCAGCCATGCTGCGCATCCTTGAAGTACACCGAGAACAGCGGTTGATCGACCGACAGATCGGAGCGCTGAAGCGACCACGTCTCGCCACCGTCGACGCTCGCCAGAATGATTCCCCATTGCCCGACCGCCCAGCCGTGCTGCGCATCGGCAAAATAAACGGCCGATAGCGTCGCCGAGGATGGCACTTGCCGTGCTTGGCGCCAACTATTTCCGTTGTCGTCGGACAGCAGCACAATTCCGTGCGCCCCCACCGCAACGAGGCGCGTCGGACCGGCATGGGCCGCGTCGAGCAGCATGGCGCGGGTTGGGCTAGTCCAGCTGTGAGCCGCTGTCATAGCCAACACAGGTTGCACCGCGCTCGCACCGCCACTCGCCTGCCCGAAGCATTGGGTCGCGCATAAGATGCTCAGAACGGAGCTCGTCAATATCTCTTTCAACATCGCGTTTTCTTCCCGAATCCAGGAATTTCAATGACTGAGCAGGCCGGGCGCGCGCACCGGCTTACTGCGCGGAAACCAGCGCTCCAACAACACCGCCAAGGCGGGCAGTGCCGTCATCGCCATCACCACGTTGACGATGAACATGAACGCCAGCAACTTCCCCATATCGGCCTGGAATTTGAGGGCGGAGAAGCTCCACGTCGCCACGCCGATCGCGAGTGTGATGGCCGTAAAGATCGTCGCCACGCCGACCTCGAGCATCGCGTGCTCGACTGCCTGGACGATCGTCTGCCCATTCGCGAGGTGCAGTTGCAAACGGTTGTAGATGTAGAACGCGTAATCCACGCCGATACCCACCGCCAGCACCATGACAGGCAACGTGGCGACAGTGAGGCCGATTTGCAGCTCCTTCATGAACCAGTAGCCAATGAAGGTCGCGACCGTCAATGGTAGGCAGCAAGCCACCATGGCACGCACGTCGCGATAGGCGATGAAAACGAGAACCAGGATCGCCGCATACACGTACAGCATCATGGGCAGCTCGCTTTGCGCGACTTCCTCGTTGGTCGCCGCGATCACCCCGGCGTTGCCGGCGGCGAGGCGCATGGTCAAACCGGGGATCCGATGAGCGGCACGATAGGCCTTGATATCAGCAAGCAAATGATTGAGCGTCGTCGCCTTGTGATCGGTGAGAAACAAATGCACCGCAGTCATGTTGCAATCCTTGCTCATGTAACCCTTTACGCGACCGATCTCGGCCGAGAGTCCGCCGTAGTTGCCCGCATCGATCGGCACCACATTCATCTTCGGATTGCCTTCGTTGTAGCCCTCGTTGTACGTGCGCAGCATGCCCGGATACGACTGCACCGACACCACGCCCGGCTCGCGCTTCATCGCCGATGCAAAATCGTCCTCGGCTACGCCGACAGCGGGGTTGCTGCAATCGGTCCCCGTCGATGCGAAGACCACCGTCAGCCAATCGAGGCCGACGTCATAATTGCTGGCGACCGATACCGCGTCTTGGTTAAAGCGGGCGTCGGCGCGCAATTCCGGCGCGCCCGGCTGAAGCGTCCCGATCACGCGATCGCGGCTCTGCCAGGCAGCTAGCGCAAAAATGATGGCCGTCACACCCACGACGATGTACGCATTGCGCGGTTCGGCCACGCGCGCGAGCTTGCGCAGCCAGACGGAGCGACGCTCGCGCTTGGCGAGCGCACGATCGGCGTAGCTCTTGGTGAAGTGAAAGCAGGAAGCCGCCAGCGGCAGCATCACGAGATTCGTGATGATCTTGTAGCCCACCCCGAGCGAAGCCGTGATCGCGAGTTCGCGCACCATCGGAATCGGAATCAACAGCAGCGTGACGAACGACACTAATGCCGTCACAAGCGCGAGCGTGCCGGGAATCAAAAGACCGCCGAAACTGCGTCGTGCCGCCTCTAGCGACGAATGACCGTGCGAGAGCTCGCGCACGATGAAGTTGACCTGCTGTATGCCATGCGATACGCCGATCGCAAAGACGAGGAAGGGAACCAGCACCGCGAGCGGGTCTAATCCGAAACCAAGCAGCTTGAGGGTACCGAACTGCCACACGAGCGAGGTCAGCGAACATGCCACCGGCAGAATCGTGAAACGCAACGAATGGCTGTACCAGTAGACGGCCAATGCAGTCAGCAACAGCGCGACGACGCAGAAATCGAGCACCGCCTTGGCGCCGTCGGCGATATCGCCTATCTGTTTGGCGAAGCCGATGATTTGAATCTGGTAGCCGGCATCCTCGAACGGCTTGCGGATCCGGCTTTCGAGCAGGTGGTTGAAAGCCACGTAATCGAGGAGCTTGCCGGTCGCATCACGCTCGTTCAACTCGGCCGTAATCATGGCGCTATCTTGATTGCGCGACACCAGCGTGCCGATAAAGCCGCCCTCGGTGGCCGACTGGCGAATGGTCGCCACCACCTGCGCCGTCAGCTGATCGGGGGTAATCGTGCCGTTGATCACCGGATCGGCGCGGAAGCCCTCCTCCGTGATTTCGTTGACGAATGAATTCGGCGTCCACAGCGATTGAACGCCCTGCCGGTCGACGTTCGGCAGGAACGTCACCGCCTGCGTGACCTTGTAAAGGCGGGTCAACCCGTCCGGCGTCCAGATGTTGCCGTTGCGCGCGCGCACCACCACCGTGATGCGATTCGCGCCGAACAGATCGTTGCGGTACTTCTGGAACGTCTGAATGTATTCATGGCCGATCGGCATCTGTTTTTCAAAGCCTGCCTCCATGCGCAATTGCACAGCAAACGCCGCCATCACGACGGTGAAAATGCCGATCACCGCGAGCACTTTGGCGCGATGGCCGAAGAAGAACTGCTCCAGCCTAGAGACGAGTTGATTCAACACGACACGATCCTTTATGGAATCGGCGGAGCGTGATGCAGGCCCCGCCAACTGCTCTCGCCGTGCCAACCACAGCGAGATACTCGGTGATGCTTAGAAGTTGCGCGTGGCGAACAGGCCCACGAAATTGCGGTCGGCATAGGCTTGCCCCACCGTCCCATGCCCGCCCCAGAACGCGGTGTAGTTCATGCCGAGCTGCCACTTCGCCGGGTTTTGATTGAGCAGCACATAAACGTTCAGCGATTTCGCTCCCTGCAGGTAATTCGCCATCAGGTTCGGCGTATAGCCGTAGAGGGCATCCGAGAACGTCAGACCGGGCGTCAACTGCCAGCCGGGGATCACGGAACCGTCATAGGTCCAGTTGAAATCGACGGTCGCTCCCACGGAGCTCGACGTACCTTGCGAGGATGCAATCGGATAGCCCTGGCCCGATCCGTAGTTGAGCCAGGTGTAGTAGCCCGCCGCGTATCCCTGCGTGACCGGCGTCCCGTTGACCGTGCGTTGCACGCCCGACGAGTTCACCCCCGGATAGTCGATCCACGTGACCTCGGCAGTCAGCACCGCCATATCGGCATGGAGCAACTTCAAAAACGGGTAGTCGCTCTGCGTGAGCATCAATTGCGCGTTCACGTCGAGTTGAAATTTTTTCTTGTCCGCGTACGCGTTGCACGCACCGGCTACGCCATTAGTCATCGTGTCGAGCGGGCCGCCCGCGCCGTAGCATCCGGTCAGGGCAACGGCGTCATGCGGCCGATACGACAATTCGGTGCCGATCGACCAATCGCCCAGAGGGAAATTCGCGCTCAAGCCGAACAGCTGGCGATGCTGCAGGTATTGCCACTGCGTCGTCCCATTCGCGAGATACGAGAATACTGGCAGCTTGTCGGTGTAGTTCTCATAGTAGAAGGCGAAGTTGGCATCTAAGGTGTGCGGCTTATAGTTCAGCTTGATACCGAACTGCGGCTTGTATTTGGGCGGCGACACCGTGGAGCCGGGTATGCCTAACGTCGAATACATGCCGTTGTTCAGATACGCCCCGCCCTGGAGCCCTGCCATGACACTCGAAGCTGACTGACCGAGGTGATTGCCTAGGGTGGTGGGATCAACGCCACCCACGTTCAAATTGCCGTTCTGACCGATCGTCGTGGGCTCCGTTCCACGCCCGAAATTATTGGTCACTGACCAATAACTGCCGACCGCCGGCACCTGACTGCGATTCCATCTGAATTGGTAGTACGCTTCCGTGCTGAGCCCATGGCCCAGACCACTCGCGAAGCTGAACATGGGCGCCGGCAGCAGCGCCTGCTTGAGCTGCGTGCCGGGTACCAGCAGCTTTTGGATATCGAGCGCATTGGTCGCGTTGATGCCGCCCGACGCGAAAACACTCTCCCCCCAGTTGATGACCTGATTGCCGAGGCGGACATGCGCCTGCTCGCCGTGCAGCGCGAAGTCCTTCTCCGCCCACAGGTCCAGCAGTTCTATCGGGTATTTCATCTGCTGGTTGGCGCTACCGCTCAACGGCGAGCGCGCCGTTCGGTCTGCCATGAAATCGTACATGCCCGTGCCGCGCACCATGAACTTGTAGCCTTCGTTCGGCATCGTGAACAGCAGTTCCGTCGTGGCGCTGACGTAGCCGGTGAAGGCATGTCCCTTCTTGTAATTCAGATCGCCGTCGTCCGCCATACCCCACTGCGCGACGTTGGCGCCCGCACCGCAGCCATACGCATCGGGATCTCCCGTCAGCGAACAACTGGGGTTCTTAGTACGGATACCGGCCCCCGCCGTTAGGTTTGTAACCCACGAGCCCGACAGGTCTCCGATTCCCGTCTTGAAATCGTAGGCGGCCGCCCCCGTCGACGCGCCCCCCAACACCGCAAACGCCAGTAGCGTGGAAAGATTTGCCCTGGTTCTTCTCATGTCATGCCTCAGTATGTCGTTGTAGTGGTGGATCGACGCGCATCCGCCACGGCGCGCGTCGGCCTCTCACCGATGAGACTTACCGCTCACTGATCGCGCGAAGGTTCTCGGCGGTATAAAAACCAGGATTGAAGGCCGGGGCAGTCGATTCCTCGAAATAGCGAACATCCGCGCCAGTGCCGACGACGTTTTGATCCAGTACGTACCGGCCGGAAATCAGGTTGTACTGCACGAAGGGCTCGACATCGCACGTGCCACCCAACTCCCAAATGGGGATCGGATAGCTTTCCTTGGTTTTCCAGAGCTTGCCCTGCGCGTCGTAGTCTTCTCCCACCAGCGCCAGATAGGTATCCTCGTCGAGGTAGAGCACCTTCTTCTGCGAGATATGACGCATGTTCGGCTTGAGCGTGGCTTCCACCACGAACACGCGATGCAACTCATAGCGGCGCGCGCTGGGATCGACCTGATCGGGCATGAACACATCGCCGGGATTTTTCTTGAAGTCGTACATCGCGAAGTCGTTGTACGGCACGTATAAGTCCTTCTGGCCTACGAGCTTCCAGTCGAAGCGATCGATATTGCCGTTGAACAGATAAGGTTCGTCCACGGCGTACTGATTCTCGAAGCCGATCTGCGGCGCATCGTAGGCATACGCGGGCATGCGACGCACGCGTCGTTGACCCGAGAAGTAGTAGTACGACTGCAGGTCGTTGTTGCCGAAATTCGACACCTGAATCAGACCTTGGCCGGCTAGCGCCGCCGGCGTGTCATAAGCGAAATAAATCGCGTAGTTCCACGTATCCTTGTTGGTGACGTTGGCGCCCTTCTTGCCCCAGGCAAAGTACTGCGTCTGCTTGCTGGTTGTCGAAACCCAATCGGTCGAACCCGGGCGAGGAGAAACCGAGGTGTTGACCTTCTGCCACTCGACCCCTACGCCGCGATACCGCGTCAGATAATTCCAAATGGCTTCCTGGCCCGTTTTCGCCTGAGGAAACGGTAGGCCCGGCAACACGGCGGTCATCAGATAGTCGCCACTGGCATCGAGCTTGGCGGCGCCCGCACCGTTCTTGCGCGTATTGTCTTGAACCCACTCCGGATAGGCGCAGTTTCGATGCGTCGGATAAACGTCCATCTGATAGTTCTTGATCTGCTTGAACAGCGCCAGTTGCCCCGGCGAAAGCTTGTCGGCGTATTGGCCCAGGTTCGCTGCCGTAATCGAAAACAACGGCTTTTCGCCCTTGTATTTCCAGTAGTCGCCACGCAGCTTGCCCGGCGCCCATCCGCTTGTCGGCGCATCGTGCGAAACCGATGTGGGAACGGACTGCGCGTTCGCCGCCGCGCCGATGGCGCTCAGCGCAGCCACCATAAGAGCCGACTTCAAGGTTTTCATCTCGCCTTCATCTCCATTGAAAATTTTGGATTCGCTGACTGGGCTGTTTGCTCGGCCGAGCCTTCCTAGCTCGAGGTTCCGACCGCTCGAAGCACCGAGCAACCCGCGAATTTTTCTGGTCATGGGACCAAGTTTGAAGGCGAGCGCGACCAAGTGTCAACGGTTCCGTCCGTCAGGAATGTACTTAGGTGAATTCTTTATCCGCGCCGCTTTGGGCCGGGAATCGGCCACGCTTCGCGGCTGGGGCCAAGCAAAGTAACCTTCCCAGGCAGTCGCGCCGCCGGTCTGAAGCAAGCCGTCGGAAGCGCCCGCAACATTTCGTCCTTGCGACTCGCCCGATAACGCGATATAAAGCACACACTTGGTCGTCGGACCAATTTTTACATGTCGTGCCGAAGAAGGAAGGCGAGAAGGCGCTCGCGGCCCGGCGCCTCTTCGCACGGGAAAAAGAGCGATGGAGGATGGGTTATCATCGCCGACACGTTCGCCATGGGATTCATGGTTGCGAAATGACGGATAGACCACGGATGGGAATCAGAATGCCACGCGCAAAGCGCGACCCCGAGGTAGCCGACCTACTATCGGCCGAGCTTAATGTAGCCGCCAGCGGTAGCGATGGTGATGCGGTTTTCAAACCTGTCGCCGCCACACGAAAAGGCAACGAGCGAATCGCTGCCCTATTGGAGATCAGCCGCGACATCGTTTTGACGGAAGGAGTGCGCAGCTTGACGCTTCGTAACGTCGCGCGCACCGCTGGCATGCGGTTGTTCAATTTACAGCATTACTTTCCGACGCAAGCCGATCTGCTGCGCGCGACGCTCACCCATACCATCAACGGATTCATGCAGGCCGAAGCGGTGCGTTTGCGTCGCCTGAACACGAATGAATCGCGAGAGGCGTTCGCCGAATCCTGCCACCATTATCTGCGGGTCAACCGAAAACCCAGCACGCGGCAGCTGTTTCTCGATTTGGCGGCCCTGGCGCCGCATGACGAAGCCGTTGCCGAGATTCTGCGGGATTCTTACGTGAAATATCGAACTCATTTCAGCGCCGCATTGAGGAGATTCAGGCCGGATCTGCCTGAAAGCGAAATCGCGAGCCGCGTCGAATTTATGACATCGGCAATCGAAGGCGTCATGTTCATCATGGAACCACGCGAAAAATTTAAGGCGGCGGATACCGCCGCGGAAAAGCAATTCATTGCTCAATTGCTTTACATCGCAGAGCGCTGAAATCACGTCGTTATACACAACGACGTGGCCGGTCCGTGGTGGCGAGAAAGGCCGTTTACTTTCAATGGCATAGCGCCGCGCTTGTAAACTGTCGGCGGATGTCGTTTACTCTCCGCTTTTGAGCGGACGC